>NZ_JBFRIY010000021.1:0-102526 GCF_041468565.1 Shewanella sp. 10N.286.54.B9 | reverse complement strand
ATTTCCAGGCGCCTAATTAGTATCTAAGCCCGCTATTATATAGCGGGCTTTTTTACGTCTGCGATTTATAACTGATGAACTGTTAAGATTTACGCACGGTACCTAGCAGTATCGTAGTGTTTTACGTGGAGCGGTAATGCTCGCTGGCGGAGTTTGGTTTAAAGCGTTAGCGTGTCGTTTGATAAATGCTGCTCCAGCTTGCTTACCAAGTAAGTAATCAGACTGTAATGCGATTTTCTTGCTGCCAATTAACTTGCTTTTGAGATTCCTATTAGGGAATATCTGGATGATCTCAAGATCACTGGGCGGAGATGCTATAAAGCGCAGAGCATCTCGGTAGGCATATTCGTGGTGTATAAAGAAGTCGATGGCTTTTGGGCAATGGTTTGACGTGCAGACCCAAGATTTCAATCGATTGATCCATGGCGTATGAGCCGCATACTCTCTGGGTAAGGTCCTTAGCACTACAATTTTCTTAGCTCCGCGCTTATAAGCTTCTTCTACAGGGAGTGGTGCAGAAAGCCCACCGTCAACTTGGTAGTCGCCATCAATTTTCACCCCCTCTCTATATAACATGGGCAAAGCACTAGAAGCTTTAAGCAGTGTCAGCCAATTGTCTTTATTCGGTTTGTAAAAGCTAGCTTGGTAATTTGAACTGTTGGTCGTCGATATAAGTAATTGCCGACGGTTTAACTCCTGCAGACCTTTGTTAGTATCGAGCTGAATGTTCACTTTATATTTTGATTTGCTGTTCACTTGGTCAAAATACCAGTCGAGATCAACTGTACTTTGTCCCTTTAGTGGCCGACTCAAGCTAAAAAACTTAGGGTCACTAGAAAATTATGTGATTGTTCGATGCGCGAAGCCTGGCTGTTGGGTGACATAACTTGATAAGTTTTGAGCTCCTGCCGATGTCCCTATTAATAAGCTAAAAGGATTGAAGTTTTGCTCTAACCAGCTATCCAAAATTCCCGCAGTAAAAATACCTCGTTGACCCCCGCCCTCAGCGACCAAAGCCGTTTGGGCTATGGGAGTATTAGCGTCACTAGCCATTATTGTTGCTCCCTTGGATGTTAAAGCTTGGTGCATTGGTTATACGATGCCAGCTTGGTTAGAATTAAGGCAAATTTAGCGTTTACTCATCTTGTTGTATAATTGATTAAACAAATTGCTCAGATAGAGTTTACCTATCACCATTGTTCCAAAAGTGTTCGTTGCCGTATAAGTGTACTTTTAGACCCAATAGGACCTACGTTGTGTGCTAAATGTACTTGGTTTAGTGGTTTTGATTGAAAAGAGAGCAGTCGATAACTTTTGCTTGAAAAAGTACTTTACCTTTTAGGCCAGTTTACGCATAATGCGTCTCGTCAACAGGGGTGTAGCTCCAATTGGTAGAGCGCCGGTCTCCAAAACCGGATGTTGTGAGTTCGAATCTCCCCACCCCTGCCAAATATAGAAAAAGCCGAGCATTAGCTCGGCTTTTTTGCATCTAGGATTTAATGCAATTGCTATAACTAAAGGCTTGATGTCTTCACAAGCCTGCAAGTGAACTGTTATTCTTATCTGTCTTTAGTACCTTTTGAGCCAATATGAAATCGAGTGATTACTTAGATGCAATGGGGATTAGCCGTTGGGTTAAACCCGAGTTAAAGCCCGAGTTGTCAATGGTGCTTGTGAGCCCTCGTAGGCTCAATGAAACCAGCAGCCCTATTATCACTAAGGTATTAGAGATGATGGGCTACGATCGTGACCATGTTCGCTTTGCGACGGCTGCAGAGCCTAACATCAAAGTTGTTTGGGATATGCGCGGTAAACCTGGAATAGATGACAATGAGGTTCTGTTATCAGCACCCATCAATGAGATAGAAAAAAATCCTGAAGCTAAAAAGGCGTTATGGCGCAATATGCAGCCATTTCTGAAACCTAAGGATTCTTTATGAACCTTATTACCCTTTCCAAGGAATTTTCGTCTGTGATGGCGCTGATTGCGGCTAATGCCCATAGTCATCCTATGAACGAGTCGACAATTAACAGCTGTTTTGGTGATTTGTATGAATGCTTGGGCGTTCTAGCTGATGATGAGTTATGTGGCTTTGCTATTTTGCATCAGATCTTTGAAGATGCAACCTTGATGGATATCTGTGTTGAGCCGGTCCATCAAGGTAAAGGCTATGGTAAAGCGCTACTTGATGCCGTTATTGGACTTGCTCGTGTAAAGGAGGCCGAAGTGCTAATGCTGGAAGTTCGTGAATCTTCCGTTGGAGCACAAGCATTGTATGCTAAAGCCGGTTTTGAGTTGGCAGGTGTACGTAAAGGGTATTACAAAACTGAAATTGGCACCGAAGATGCCATCCTGATGACGTTAAGTTTATAAATGAAACAGATAAAAAAAGCGCCAAATGGCGCTTTTTTTTGGTATCCCACCAATTAGTCTGTTAATTGGTGGAATACAAGTAAAGCTATTTAACTTCTTTGCCCTGTGCTTGCAGATCAGCATGGTAGCTTGAGCGTACTAGAGGACCACAGGCTGCATGTGTGAAACCAATACTCTCTGCTAAATCCTTTAATTCATCAAACTCTGCAGGCGACACGTAACGTTCTACTGGTAAGTGGAATTTAGATGGCTGCAAGTATTGTCCTAAGGTCAGCATCTCAACGTTATGGGCGCGAAGGTCATGCAGAACTTGAGCGATCTCTTCATTGCTTTCGCCAAGACCCATCATCAAACCGGATTTAGTTGGCACATCAGGGTGACGTTCTTTAAACTTTTTCAATAGATCAAGTGACCATTGATAGTTGGCACCAGGACGCGCTTTACGGTAATGCATAGGTGCCGTTTCTAGATTGTGATTAAACACATCTGGTGGCTCAGTCGCTATGATGTCGAGTGCTTTATCGATGCGACCGCGGAAATCTGGTACTAAGGTTTCAATTTTGATTTCAGGGTTTAGCAGTCGAATTTCACGAATACAATCAGCAAAATGCTGAGCGCCACCATCACGTAGATCGTCACGATCGACAGAAGTAATCACCACGTATTTTAGCTTCATGTCTTTAATGGTTTGAGCGAGTTTCTTAGGCTCTTCAGCATCCGGTTTAAGCGGTCGGCCATGTGCAACATCACAAAAAGGGCAACGACGAGTACAGATCGCGCCTAAAATCATAAAGGTTGCTGTTCCGTGGTTGAAACATTCCGAGAGGTTAGGGCACGAGGCTTCTTCACAGACAGAGTGGAGGCCATTTTTACGTAGCGCCTGTTTTATCTCTGTAATACGTTGATTCGATGCGGGAAGTTTTACACGTAACCAGTCGGGTTTTCTAAGCATTGTTTCACGCTCAGATGGTACTACTTTCACTGGAATGCGCGAAACTTTATCGGCATCTCTTAACTTAACACCAGGTTGTAATCTTTCAGGCCTATTCATAATGACTCAGGTAATCCTTGATGGTGAACTAGGTCTGCTAAACCGAGCTCTTGGCTAAGGGTTTCAACTAATTGCTTGCCAGCTTCTTCAACGGTTTGTGGTCCGCCGAGCTGTTTGCATTGGATCATTTCCATGCCGGCATAGCCACATGGATTGATGCGTTGAAAAGGGGACATGTCCATATCCACGTTTAGGGCCAATCCATGGAAAGAGCATCCTTTTCTGATCCTAAGACCTAGAGATGCAATTTTACGCTCTTCAACATATACACCTGGAGCATCGGCTTTTGCATAAGCTTCTACATCATAGCGTTTTAGCATGTTGACGATGCTTTGTTCGATGTGAGTAACAAGTTGGCGTACGCCCACTTTTAGGCGCTTGATATCAAGTAGAGGATAAACAACCAATTGCCCTGGACCGTGGTAAGTAACTTGCCCACCACGATCTACTTGGATAACTGGAATATCACCAGGATTCAAGATGTGCTCACTCTTACCAGCTTGGCCTTGAGTAAATACTGGCGTGTGTTCAACAACCCAGATCTCATCTTGGCTATTTTCATCACGATTATCGGTGTAGTGCTGCATAGCATGCCACACTGATTCGTAATCTTGGCGACCCAAATGGCGAATATGCAAAGTGCTTTCTTGCAAGGGCAACCTCTCCCCTCAAATATAAGTGCGGCTATTATACGCCTCAAATTGATAAATGTAAGACAGATCACATTTATCAGTAATGAGTAATATTTATAAGACGCGCTTAACACCTTCAAGTTCGGCAAGTTGAGTGTACAATTTCTCAATCTGCTCTTTGCTAGTAACTGTTACACGGATAGTGACTGAATAGTATGTCCCCTTGCTTGAGGCTTTGGTTGAAGGCGCATAATCACCTGGCGCTAGACTTTGTACAACGGCAAGCACACGGTCTTGTAAGGTATCACTAGCGTCACCGACAACTTTAAATGGAAAAGAGGCTGGGAACTCCATTAATTCATCAAATTTAGTATCTAACATTTTTTACTCTCGACAATTTCAATAACCTTAATATGGTGCTAATTATAACTAATTCAAGGTTAGTTATCTCGCTACAAGTAAATTCAGCGTGACTAAACGCAAGAAGCCACCCTAAGGTGGCTTCTATCTGCATTGGTGCTGTTAGCTGAACCAGCCTTCAAACATCTGCTTAAAGTAGTCCATTAACTGACTAAACCAGCTACCTTCATTTACTTCTTGTAAGGTGACCAGTGGGAACTGCGCTATATCTTTGCCATTTAGCTGGAAGTAGATACGACCAACTGTTTCGCCTTTAGCTATTGGGGCTTTTAACTCTTTGGTTAGTTCAAAGTTAGCTTGCAAGTTTTTAGCTTGACCGCGGCTAATCGTAATAGGGGTATCTGTAGTGACACCCAAATCAATTGTTTCTCTGTCGCCGTACCAAATCTTTTGGGTAACAAAACTATCGCCGGCTTGGTATGGAGTCACAGTTTCAAAGAAACGGAAGCCGTAATTAAGCAACTTTTTGCTTTCTGCTTTACGAGCTGTTTCACTCTTAGTGCCCATAACAACAGAGATTAAACGCATGCCATCTTTTGTTGCTGAGGTCACTAGGTTGTAACCCGCACCCGAAGTGTGACCAGTCTTAATGCCATCTACATTTAGGCTTTTATCCCATAAAAGCCCATTACGGTTATATTGTTTGATGCCGTTATAAGTAAAGGATTTCTCTTTATAAACGGCATACTCTTCTGGGACGTCGCGAATGATAGCCGCACCTAAAATTGCCATATCGTAGGCGGTGGTCTTGTGATTATCTGAATCTAGACCGTGAGAGTTTTCAAAGTAGCTGTCCTGCATACCAAGCTGCTTTGCCCATGAATTCATTAAATCAACAAAGCCATCTTCGGTGCCAGCAATGTGCTCAGCCATTGCAACACAAGCATCATTACCAGACTGGATAATAATACCTTTGTTAAGGTCTTCAACCGTAACCGTCTTACCTACTTCGATAAACATTTTTGACGAGTCAGGGAAGTTTTTTGACCAAGCATTCTTACTGATGGTGACTTCATCTGATGGTGATACATTGCCAACTTTAATTTCATGGCCAATAACATAACTGGTCATCATTTTAGTTAAGCTGGCAGGGTTCAAGCTTTCGTAAGCGTTGTTTTCTGCAATAATCTGCCCAGTGTTGTAGTCCAAAAGCACATATGCTTTGGCTGCAACAGTCGGTGCATTAGGGGTAACAACAGGAGCTGCTTGTGCAGAAAAGGCGGCGACTGAGGTCGCGAGCAAAAGCGTTTTTAGTGGTTGGTTTAATAAATTCATATTAATAATGCACGTCTTTATGTTTAGGTAAGATGAAAGCGAAGTTCCACAAAGTATATCATTAGTCGACAAGGTAATTCGCCATAGGTTCATTAATCTTGTTTCATTCAGTGATTAAATAGCTTTGTGGGTAACCCTGCTGTTTAAGTTTATCCGTCAGTTTTGTGGCTAGCTGCTGTTGACCTATGGGGCCCAGCTGCAAACGGTATAAATTATTTGACTGTTGTAGTCGGCTATTAACTTTATATTTTTGCTCAAGATCTTTGGCAAGTAGCTCTAAACGCGATTTGTTAGAAGATGCCACAACTTGGATGAAGTGCAGCTCTGTACCTTTTAGCTCTGCCAATGCAATTGATTCGGGATCGGCAATATAGATAACCTCTAGGCTCACATTTGCTGTGCCTGTTTTAAGCATGTCGAGTCTGTGAGCAGCAGCATAGGACAGATCGATGAGTCGATCTTCATGAAACGGACCGCGGTCATTCACCCTAACAATGACTGTTTTGTTATTCTTAAGGTTGGTGACTTTGACGTAACTCGGTAGCGGTAAGCTCTTGTGCGCCGCTGACATAGAGTACATATCATAGGTTTCACCGTTAGAGGTCAAATGGCCATGAAACTTACTGCCATACCACGAAGCAATCCCTTTAGCTTGGTAACCTTCACCACTATCCATCACTTGATAATTTTTGCCTAAAACCGTGTAGTTCTTTCTATTACCACCACGGCTATAAGGCTCAAATTTGGGATGTGCATCTTCAACTTTTGAAACGTCTGGAGCTGATGTTGGCGCTCTATCGTCAGCAATATCGTAACGGCTTTTATCACTACTCGAACAGGCTGCTAGCAAGCCTGCGATGAAGAGAATAAGGAGAAGATTAATACGTTGCATAAGCTTGCTTAAGTTCCTGGCTAAACTGGTATACCGCCATTGCGTATAAAGGGCTGCGGTTATAGCGGGTGATGACATAAAAGTTCTTCAGACCTAACCAATATTCATCATGATCTTGCTGTTCAAGTTTGATCACTAGACCAGGCTGGGAAATATCGATGTCCATTGATTTAGCGAGTGCGACATTGGGAGATAAAATATCTGCAATTTGGTAGTGCATTTTCTCTCCAGCCCAAGTTTTCACTGTAGCAGGTAATGCTTTATTTAACGTTAATTCCAGCGCTACTGGCTGATTTTTCTGCCACCCATGTTGATGGAAGTAGTTGGCGACACTGCCAATGGCATCAACAGGACTATTAAGGAGGTCACGGCTACCGTCGTTATCAAAGTCAACGGAGTAGTGTCGGTAACTGGATGGGATAAATTGACCGTAACCCATTGCACCCGCGTAGCTACCTTTTAGATTGTTAATATCAAGGTTTTCTTCTTTGACAAGCTCTTGCAAATTGGCAAACTCTTTTCTGAAGAAAGTCGCTCTTGGCGGATAGTGAAAGCCTAGCGTATATAGAGCATCTTTAACTGGGTAGTTGCCCATATAGCCGCCATAGAAGGTTTCAATTCCAATTATGGCAACAATAATCTGTGGGTCGACATCAAACTCTTTAGAGGCTCTTTTTATGGTATCAGCATGCTCTTTCCAGAACTTAAGTCCTGCATCTAAGCGTTTTTCGGTTAGGAAGATAGGATAGTACTGATGCCAAGGCTTAGCCTCCCATGGCTTGGTCATCGCATCAATGACGGCTTGGTTAAATTCGGCATTATCAATAAATGCCTGAGTTGCTTCGTCGCTAAATCCTTTAGCGTTTTGAGTCTGCATAAACTCTGCTTTAAGTTCAGCAACACTAGGCTCGATTGGATCTGCGAATACGGAGCCTGATAAAAGAGTCAGCGCTATGGGCGCTAGAATACGATTCAACAGCTTCATCTGTTTTACAATCCCTATACTTCAATTGGAGCCAATAAATTTAAGCTCCAGCGAGTGAATTTTTAACGTGAGTCAGTTATCTATCAATGAAGCGTCTATGAGTATGGATACTCATTAAGATCCCAAATCCAGTCATTAATGTCAGCATCGAGGTACCACCATAACTTATCAGTGGCAGAGGTACACCTACTACAGGTAATAATCCTGAAACCATGCCGATGTTTACAAAAATGTAAACAAAGAAAGTTAAAGTAATACTCCCTGCGAGTAAGCGAGCAAAGCTAGTTTGGGCACGTGAAGCAATTACAAGGCCGCGGCCAATAACATATAGATACAGCGTTAGCAGCAGTAAACTGCCGATAAGCCCAAACTCCTCGCCAATCACGGCAAAGATAAAGTCAGTGTGGCGCTCTGGTAAAAACTCAAGTTGCGATTGTGTTCCATCGAGCCAGCCTTTACCCCATAGGCCACCTGAACCAATGGCAATTTTCGACTGAATGATATGATAGCCTGCACCAAGAGGATCTTTTTCTGGGTCGAGTAGTGTCATGACGCGTGTACGTTGGTAGTCATGCATAAAGAAAAACCACAGGGCGGGTAGCATGGCTAATACTGCGCCAATACAACCACCTACAATGCGCCAGCTCATGCCTGAAAGAAACAGGACAAATATACCAGAAGCAGCAACCAAAATTGATGTGCCCAAATCTGGCTGTTTGGCAATAAGTAGCGTGGGTACCAATAAGATGACAACCGCGCCTGCTAGGTAACGCTTTTTCGGTGGCAACGGAAACTTACTGATATACCATGCCATGGTTATCGGGAATGCTAGCTTGATTAGCTCAGAGGGCTGAAACTCCATAAAACCAAGATTGAGCCAGCGCTGTGCTCCTTTGTTTATCTCACCAAAAAAGTGCACTCCGAGCAGCAAAATTATTCCCGCTATATAGATAGGGAATGCCCATCGCCGTAAAATCTCAGGGTTAATCTGCGCTACTGCAAACATAATGACTAGCGATAGGCCCATACGAACTAACTGGCGGTCCATCAGTGCTAGATCTTCGCCACCTGCTGAATAGATAACCACAAGCCCGAAGCCCATCAATGCCAGCAAGCCGATGAGTAATGGCAGATCAATATGTAGACGTTGCCAAATATTAGGTCGGTTGTTATGAGCACTCATTTTTCGTCTTCCCATGAATCTCTTAGTAAATACTCATCAAGCAGAGCACGTGCTACAGGGCCTGCATTTGCACCGCCCCAACCGGCATTCTCAAGCACTACCGCCAGAACAATTTTTGGGTTTTCGTAGGGAGCATAGGCAATAATCAAAGCGTTATCTCGCAAGTGTTCGTCAATAGTCTCTGCATCATACTTAGCATCTTCTGCCACACTAAATACCTGCGCGGTACCTGTCTTCATCGCTGCGGTGTACTTGGCATCGGTGAAACGTGATTTATGCGCTGTGTCGCGCATAGCTTCGTTTATTATGTCCCAGTTTTTGGGGTCTTTGAGCACAATCGGTGCCAGTTCATCTGCTGGCGAATCAATTTTTGCTGTCTGATCTTGAATTGATTTGAGCAGGTGAGGCACAAAACGGCGGCCTTTGTTTGCCATAATTGCGGTGGCATTTGCAAGCTGCAGTGGGGTAGTAGTCCAGTAGCCCTGGCCAATTCCGACCGAAATAGTATCGCCAATATACCAAGGCTGGTTATAGCGTAGACGCTTCCAATCTTTAGATGGCATGATGCCTGCGGACTCTTCAAAGATATCGACACCGGTGCGCTCTCCAAAACCAAATGGTTCCATAAAGTTGGCAATCGCATCAACCCCTGTTTTATAGGCTAAGTCATAGAAGTAGGTGTCACATGAACTGACAATCGCGCTATTAACATCAACCCAACCGTGACCCCAACGCTTCCAGTCTCGATACTTACGCTCAACACCGGGGATCTGCCAAAAGCCTGGATCCCAAATGCGTGTCTTCGGAGTAATGCTTTTGTTCTCAAGGCCAAGTAATGCCAAATGCGGCTTCACCGTAGATGCAGGGGCATATTGCCCTTGGGTAGCCCGGTTGATTAACGGTCGTGACCTGGAGTTGAGAAGCTCGTTGTAAGCTTTACTACTGATCCCATGTACAAACTGATTAGGATCGTAAGTTGGGCTGGATAACAGTGCTAAGATGCCACCATCACGTGGGTCAATAGCAACAACGGAGCCGCGTCTGCCATTTAAAAGCTCCATCGCCTTTTTTTGTAGCTTGAGATCTAAGGTTAAATAGATGTCTTGGCCAGGCATTGGCGGCTCTGACTTCAAGGTTCTAATAGTTCGCCCGCGGTTATTCACTTCCTCTTCGAGGTGACCAGGTTTGCCGAGTAGCATGCTTTCATAAAACTTTTCGATACCCTGTTTGCCGATATCTTTAGTGGCGGCGTAATTACTCCATTTGTTATTTTTCTCAAGTGAAGTTCTATCTCGGCTATTGATTTTGCCAACATAACCTAAAGCGTGTGTCATCAGGCCATTATAGGGGTAGTGGCGCTTAAGGCCTGCTTCAATCGAGAAGCCTGGAAACTGATGTTGATTGACACTAAATTCAGCGACTTGCTCCTCGGTCAGCCTATTTTTAATGGTTAGCGGCTTGAAGCGGCGATGGTACTTAAGCGCTTCTATAACGTTCTCTTTTTCATCGCTAGAAAGAGAGATGACGTTGCTTAATTTATCTAACGTGTCACTGATGTTTTTGACTTTCTCAGGCACCATTTCTAATGAGAAAAATGGTTGATTTTCTGCCAGCAGTTTCCCGTGTCTGTCATAGATAAGGCCGCGACTAGGGGCAACTGGCACGACTCGGATGCGGTTGTCGTTTGAACGTGTTGCATAATCTTTGTAAGAGAGGATCTGCAGTTGGTAGAGATTGACTAACAGCAAACTCAGCAGAATGACAACACAAAGGAAAGTAAATAGAGCGCGACGTTTAAACAGCGAAGCTTCAGCTGCATGGTCGTTCATGGTGATGCGCTTTCTAGGGGACACTTACATTTTCTCCTGCTCAAAAAAAGGTGCCAAGCACATATCTTAGCCCTGCTAAGGTAAGACTAACTGAATGTAAAGTCGATATTATTCTCTATGGTAGGGATGATTATTGTTAATACTCCAGCCTCGATAAAGACTTTCTGCAACAATCACTCTAACCAAAGGATGGGGAAGAGTTAACGCTGATAAGCACCAGCTTTGTGCCGCTGCTTTTTTACAGTCTGGAGACAGTCCCTCTGGCCCACCAATTAACAGACTAACGTCACGGCCATCGAGTAACCATTTATTCATCTGTTGCGCCAGCTCAGGAGTCTTCAGGTTTTTACCTGGAAGATCGAGGCTCACGATATGATTGCCTTTTGGGATTGCTGCCAACATTAACTCGCCCTCTTTTTGGAGGATGCGAGCTATATCGGCATTTTTACCGCGTTTGCCAGCGGGGATTTCAATTAACTCAAGCGCCATATCTCGAGGAAAGCGGCGCTGGTATTCCTTAAAACCTGTTTCGACCCAGTCTGGCATGCGGGTTCCAACTGCAACTAACTGAATTTTCATTATTCAGGTTTTTCTGACCATAGCTTTTCAAGCTGGTAGAAGTCACGAGTTTGGTCTTGCATTACGTGCATGATCACATCACCTAGGTCAACAAGAACCCATTCACTGCTTTCACGGCCTTCAACACCTAAAATATTTAGGCCAGCACGTTTTGATTCAACCACTAAATTTTCAGCGATTGCTTTAACATGTGTTTTTGAGTTACCTGTACATACCACCATAAAATCGGCGATGTTAGATTTCTCTGATACGTCCATGACGACAATATCTTTAGCTTTAAGGTCTTCAACCTTATCGATTACAAATTGCTTTAGCTCGGCGCTTTCCACGCGGATACCCCATTAATTTTTAGACAGCGCGATAGTATAGCAGGTAATAGGTAGTAGATTAATAGAGAAGATTAGAAATAGTGACTTTAACGCTTAAGATTTTAGTAGTGGCTGAGGAGCCTTTGGGGCATATAACTGATGCTGCTTTATATATTGCTCAATACAGGCAGGTATAGCGTCTTTGATTGCTAATCCTTGATAGAGGTCTGCTCGTACTTGAGTCGATGAAAAAGGTTGCTCGGTGATAGAAACGCGGTAGATGAACCCTATTTTGTCTGACTTTGTTTTCACTTCAGCACTGGGAACATATTCATGTTGTGCCAGAACAGTATGCATCGGGTGCTGTTGTGACAATGTTGAACCTGGACGCTGGCAAACGACAAGGTGACACAGCTCAAATAAATCTTGCCAATGGTACCAACTTTGTAACCCCAAAAATGAGTCCATTCCCATTAGAAAGTAGAATTCATGTTGCGGATATTGTTGCTTGAGCGCTTGCAGTGTTGTCACGGTATAAGATGGACTTTGTCGTAAAGCTTCAATCGCACATAGTTTTAGCGGTGGAAAAGCATCACATACAAGCTGTGCCATTGCCAAGCGGTCATCGGTACTGACGTGAGTGCCACTTTTGTGCGGCGGTATATGATTTGGCATCAACCAGACTTCATCTAACGCAAGTTGCTGTTGCACTTCAAGTGCTGGTCGAATATGGCCAAAGTGTATCGGGTCGAAGGTGCCGCCCAAAATAGCAATTTTCATTAGTCTAGCGCTATATGTTTAAGTGCGTTGTGGGCGTTAGCATCAAACAATAGACAGATGTGGCTTAGGCCTGTCCAATCCTCTATACCTTGCTGTTTAAGTTTTAACTCTAACCTTGATGAGGTCGATAGTAGGGTTTCGACTTGAGCTAGAGATAAACGTTTAATTGCTTGTTGATATAAAGGTTTACGCTTATCCCAAATGCGCAGCTTACTCCAAAGACCTTGCAGTGCTTGCCCATTTGCTTCAGCCGTCTTTAGTTGCAGTAACACACCTAGCTCTTTGAATAGTGACCAGAGTATTATCGGCATTGCGACGCCTTCGCTCTTAAGCTGCGACAGGATATGTTGCGCTTTTTCTTGCTGATTACTTAACATGGCATCTGTTAGCTGGAACACACTAAAGCGTGATTGGTCTTCAAAATATTGACTTAGCTGTTCAGGCTCGATGGGTGCCGTTGGGCTCAGTAGTTGTAAAAGCTGTAATGCCTGATCTGCTGCTAGCAAGTTTCCCTCATAGAGTGCAAATAGCATCTCTCGAGAATCACGCGATAACGTCAACGAGTAATGGCTAATCCTGCCATCTAGCCAACGTTGGAACTGAGCACCCTCAGGTGTGATACAAGGCACGTAAACGCCTTTTGCATCAAGTGATTTGAACCACTTACTTTTGGTTTGCTCTGCGGCGAGTTTAGGCCCAGTTAAAATCAGCAATACATCTGGGTTATCCATCTGCATTAATGATTGAAACATGGCGCTTCCTTCTGTCCCCGGTTTTGCGGTAGGCAGGGTGAGCTCAATGATACGACGACTAGAAAATAAGCTCATCGCCTGCCATTGGTCAATTAATTCATTCCAACTGAATCCAGTTTCTTGAGTTAATTGAATCTTTTCATCGAAGCCTTGCTGTTTAGCTATTTGGTGTAAAGTGGCACGACTCTGCTCACACAGCCAAGGATCGTCACCAAAGATAAGGCAACACTGGGGCAATGGGCTGAGATTTCGCAGCAATTGATCTGGGTAGACCCGCATCAATTAACCTCTGTAGCGGCCAAAGTTTGAATAATACGGTCGGCCGCTTGGTTACGCATCTCTTTGAGTAGCAATTGCATCTCTCTACTTTTAGCGAGTGCTGTGCGGGGGTCGTCCAAATAGTCGCGATGAATATCAACTTCAAAACGTTGTGATTCAGCTTTAGGCAACTGCACTGCAAACGAGACCTGGTAGATAAGCTCATATTCGGCCACATTACCCGTTGGGTAGATAGACAGGGTTGAGCGATCGAGCGAGTCACTAATGATACGAATTGTTGGAATGTTATCTGCGGGATCAACAACTGCAATACTGTTTAGTCTTAAGCGCTCACGCACCAAACGAGTCAGCTCACTGTACTCATCTTGACTGGTTAAGCTTAATGTTTGCAATTGTTCAGGGATTGAGTAGCTTCCCTGTAATTTAAAGCCGCAACCCGCACTGAGCAAAATACTCAGTGCTAAGGTTACTGAAAATATGCGTTTAATTAGCATAAGCTTTGATTCGTCTTCCTTGTTTGCACTTTGCCAAAGGCAAAGTGCATGGGTCGGCTTTAGTTAGCGACGATATTGAGCAGTTTGCCCGGCACGTAGATAACTTTACGAACGGTTTTGCCTTCAGTGTGCTTAACTACACCCTCTTCGGCCATACCTGCTGCTTCAACGACTTCTTTAGTCGCGTCAGCTGCTACCGTAATTTTAGCCCGTAGTTTACCGTTAACCTGAACGATGATTAGCTTGCTGTCTTCAACAAGTGCAGATTCATCAACCTCTGGCCAGAGTACATCTTCAATCGCACCCGTGTTACCAAGTTCATTCCACAAGCTAAAGCTGGTGTGTGGAATGATAGGGTAAAGCAGACGCGTGACAGCATTTAATGCTTCTTGCATTAACGCTCTGTCTTGATCTGATTCTGTCGGTGCCTTCTGTAAGCGATTCATCAACTCCATTACCGATGCAATGGCAGTATTGAACATTTGGCGGCGTTCAATATCATCACCCACTTTAGCGATGGTCTTGTGAAGTTCACGACGTAGCTCTTTTTGAGCAGCATTTAGTGATTTAACGTCAAGTGCGACAGTTGGGCCCGCAGCGACATGATCGTGTGCTGTTTTCCACAAACGCTTAATAAAGCGGTGCGCGCCTTCAACACTCGATTCTTGCCACTCAAGCGTTAGCTCTGGTGGTGCTGCAAACATCATGAATAGACGAACGGTGTCAGCACCGTATTTATCAACCATCTCTTGTGGGTCGATACCGTTATTCTTAGACTTAGACATTTTGCTCATACCGGTATAAACCAGTTCATTACCTTCACTATCAACAGCTTTTACAGTACGGCCTTTGTCATCAGTTTCTAGCACTGTCACATCACTTGGGGCAACCCAAACGCGTGCGCCTTTCTCATTGTTATAGTAGTAAGCATCGGCTAACACCATACCTTGAGTCAGTAGACGTTTAGCTGGCTCGTTAGAGTCCACTAAGCCTGTATCACGCAGTAACTTATGGAAGAAGCGGAAGTACAATAGGTGCATACAAGCATGCTCGATACCACCAATGTATTGATCGACTGGTAACCAGTAGTTTGCTTTCGCAGGATCAAGCATCTCATCTGCATGCGGGCTACAGTAGCGAGCGTAATACCAAGATGACTCCATAAAGGTGTCAAAGGTATCGGTTTCACGGAACGCTTCTTGGCCGTTAATCGTGGTTTTTGCCCACTCTTTATCGGCTTTGATTGGGCTCTGAATGCCATCCATAACTACATCTTCAGGCAAGATAACCGGTAGTTGGTCTTCTGGTGTAGGCATTACGGTGCCGTCAGCCAGAGTTACCATAGGGATAGGTGCTCCCCAGTAGCGTTGACGTGAAACACCCCAGTCACGTAGACGGAAGTTCACTTGGCGCTTACCTTTGCCTTCAGCAGTTAGCTTGGCATCGATTGCATCAAACGCAGCTTGGAAATCAAGACCGTCAAATTCTGCAGAGTTAAACAGCACACCTTTATCAGTGTAGGCTTCTTCGCTGATATCGAGTTCGCTATCAACAGGCTTAACCACACCTTCGATAGTGAGGCCGTATTTCTTAGCAAACTCGTAATCACGCTGATCGTGTGCCGGCACAGACATGACTGCACCCGTACCGTAGTTCATTAAGACAAAGTTACCGACCCAGATAGGCACTTCTTTACCTGTCAGTGGGTGGATAGCATTAAGGCCTGTAGCAACGCCTTTCTTTTCCATCGCTGCCATTGCGGCTTCGGTGGTGTCAGCGTTGTTACACTCTTCGATAAACTCAACCAATGCAGGGTTGTTGGCAGCAGCTTGCTTCGCAAGAGGGTGTGCTGCAGCGATAGCTACGTAGGTAACGCCCATAACAGTGTCAGGGCGTGTGGTGTAGATATCAAAGCTTTGGTCACTATCTGCAACTTGGAAGGTCATCTCGATGCCTTCACTACGACCAATCCAGTTACGCTGCATGGTCTTAACTTGCTCTGGCCACTCATCGAGCTGGTCGATATCTTTTAGCAGTTCGTCGGCATACTCAGTAATTTTAATAAACCACTGTGGGATCTCTTTTTGCTCAACAGTGGTATCACAGCGCCAACAGCAGCCGTCGATAACTTGTTCGTTAGCCAGAACGGTTTCATCATTTGGACACCAGTTTACGTTGGCAGTCTTCTTATAAACCAAGCCTTTTTCATAAAGCTTTGTGAAGAACCACTGTTCCCAACGGTAGTACTCTGGCGTACAAGTGGCAATTTCACGTGACCAGTCATAACCAAAACCAAGCATTTTAAGCTGGTTCTTCATGTAGTCTATGTTCTCATAGGTCCATGGTGCCGGTGCGGTATTGTTCTTAATCGCAGCGTTTTCAGCAGGCAGACCAAATGAGTCCCAACCAATAGGTTGTAGAACATTTTTGCCTTGCAGGCGCTGGTAACGTGCAACTACATCACCTATGGTGTAGTTACGTACATGGCCCATGTGTAGACGACCAGAAGGGTATGGAAACATAGAAAGGCAGTAGAACTTTTCTTTGTTTGCGTCTTCGGTAACTTCAAATGTCTTTTCGTCTTTCCAGTGCTGTTGCACTTTTGCTTCAATTTCAGAAGGAGTATATTGTTCTTGCATCAATCTATTTCCGGCCATGCCGCCTATTGTTTGATCTCGCGCTATTTCTACGCGAGTTATATCGACATAGAATAAACTAGAAGTGAGTCATTAAAAAGGTTCGTAGAAGGAGTATTTACTATGAGTGATAAAAGTACTGAGTTACTTTCGCTGTATGAGAAGCTTATCCAGCAGATAAAAGCTCAATATACTGATGATAACTCATTGACTGTAAAGAGTTTGTATCAGCAGACCCAGAGCAGTAAAGAATTCTTGGCCATTAAAGAGCAAGCAAAAGCAGAAGAGCTCGCTTTGGTTGAACAATTTTTAAAACGTGATATTGCCAGTTTTTTACAAGAGCAAAATGCTAAAGACCTAAGTCATAGCCCGACAATGATCACTGTTGAGAATACTTTATGGCATTGGCTCAGCGAAATTACTGATAGAAGTCAGGTGGAGTGGCATGAAGTCGCACAGGACTTTAAGCATCATGGTTATTATGAAACTGGCGAAATTGTTGGTCAGGGAACCATGGTTTGTACCGCTTGTGGGCATGAGGCCAAAATAGAGTTTCCGGGTGTAATCTCTGATTGTTCCGAGTGTGATAATGGTGAATTTACTCGTGAAGCATTAGCACCGTAGTCGTGCACCAATGACTCATTAGTCGATAAGCGAGTCGTCTTGGTCATGAATCTCGCAGGACTTTGGCTTTATCAGAGCACTGCAATCAGTTCATTTAAAGTATGTTTGAATGTCCTATAGCGTGTGGTTATAAAAATACCCGCATATTGCGGGTATTTTTATCGAATAGTACTCGTGGTGCTAATTAGCAAGGTTAATGCTAGACAATGAACTGACTAAGCAATGCTTCTTGCTCTTTTACTTGTTTCATTTGAGCCACCATTGCCAAATCAGCTTGGCTCGCATTTTCAGCAACTTCTACAGTCAGATCTTTAATATTCGCTGTGTTTTTATTCATTTCTTCAGCAACTTGACTCTGCTCCTCCGCAGCGCTTGCGATTTGCAGGTTCATATCTGTGATCTCTTGAATGCTGTGGCGGATCTCTTTGAGTGTGTCATTTGCGGTCAACGCTTTTTCTACGGTTTGCTTGGTTGTGCCGCGGCTCTCATCCATGACATGCACAACAGCGGCAACTCCTGTCTGCAACTTCTCAATTTTATCTTTAATCTCTGATGTCGATTCCTGGGTACGAGCCGCCAAACTTCTGACTTCGTCTGCTACAACAGCGAAGCCCCTGCCTGATTCACCCGCTCTAGCCGCTTCAATTGCAGCGTTTAGAGCCAATAAGTTAGTCTGTCCGGCGATTTCATTAATAACACTTAGAATGGACTCAATACTGACTGTATCAGCCTCTAGTTCTTGCACCACTTCACTTGCTTGTGCTATTTGTTCCGACAAGTGATCAATTGAACTGGTGGTTTGATCGACAGCCGTAGCACCATGACTGACGGCAGTATCTGCTTGTTGAACGGCAAATGCAGCTGTTTGAGCATTGGATGCGACTTCAGAGGCGGTTACTGACATTTCATGCATAGCGGTTGCTAGTTGCTCGACTTCTTGAGTTTGTCGCTCCATCGCTCTTGCTGCAGCTTGGGCACCTTCAGTCGTCATCTCAGTGCCTAATGCAACTTCACCACCAATTACCTTAACCTGCTGGATCAGCCCTTGAAGTTTAATGACAAAGCGATTAAAGCTGTTAGCTAAACTGGCAAACTCTAAATCAGAATCAGTACTTAACCTTCTGGTTAAATCACCTTCTCCAGATGCAACATCTTCCATTGCTTGGTTGAGAATTGCTAATGGTTTCATTAAGCGCTTGATAAGCCCCGCCATTAGCAATGTAGCCAAAACTAATGCTAGCAGTGAATAGAAAATGGCGTCACCGCGCAATTTATCTGCTGCCGCGTAAATTATATCTTCGTCAAGTACCACCCCCAGGCTCCAATCTAAGCCTGATAAAGGGGTGAAAATAACACTATGCTCTTTACCATTTACCGTTATGTGAGCGGTCTTGTGATTGATATCTAATTGGCGGCCAAATACCTGACTCATTGGCTGACCATTCATGCTCGCATCGGGGTAAGCAATAAAATTACCATCGTTACCTACAATAAAAGCATCACCGGCACCAAATAAATTAGCTTTGTTACTAATATCAGCGAGGGCTTTTAGGCTGATATCTGCAAACATAACCCCTTTAAAGGCGCCATTATTAAACAGAGGCGCAGCAACTGAGACTAAGATCTCCCCGCTACTGGCATCGGCGTAGGGGGCAGTGAAAAGCTGCTTGCCATGCTTTTTAGCCTCTTGGTACCACATTCTATTACGAGGATCATAATTCTGCGGCTGCCAACTGGCTTCATTGCCGATAAAGTGCCCTGATTCTAGCCCCATACCGGCTAAAATGAAGTGCTCTTTGATGACTGCTTGACCTAATATTTGTTGGAAGTTTTCATCTGAGAGATCGGCTTCAAATAACGCTGTTGCAAAACGAATCAAATCTGACTTTTCAGCCATAACAGCTTCAATATTGTTCGCCATTGAATCGGTTATTTCAGTCACACTTTGTGTGACTTGGCTATTTATCTGCTGCTTAACTTGAAAGTACTGGTAGCTTGATAAGCCGCCTAAAGACAAGATTAAAATCAAACTCGCGCTGATAACTATTTTATGTAAAAATTTCATGCTAATCCCCAAAAATAACGGTACTAAAGCTTTTATATAGTTAGCACCGAAAACTGCGCAGCCGATACATCTCCTTATGATTGACTACAAATTATTAATATATGTTTCAATTGTTATTATCGGCTAGATATTGAGTGATCTTTAGTGGTTTGTCATAAATAAGTATTAGAAATGTGACTTTATCATTGAAATTAATGAGATGCAGAGAAGATAATTTCAAAGAGCTGTATTCTTATTTAAAGACTACAGCTTCAATTGTAAGGCTTAAGCGTTGTGGCTGGGGGAATACTATGCTTCTATCGATTCGCAAATCGATAGATTAGCAGCCACTATGTTCTGTAAGGTAAAGGGGGGCACTGTTGGCTGTGGCTTGCTGATACCTGAAGTAGCATAAATCATCTCTGACTTTGCCATCTTGGTTGTGGTCATAACCTATGTAGGTAAAGTTTATACTTTGCTCTTCGATAACAAACACATCATCAAGTTCAATCCAGTTCTTTATGTCAGTATTATCTAAATAGCCTGATAATAGCCTAGTTTCAAAGCTGCCATCACCATCAATGTCGACATCTATAATATCATCTCGGCTACTGTGTGGTCTGACTCCAAGGCCGGGCATTTGTGACTTCGCATAGACTAGCTGATTGGCCGTTTTCACACTGGCCTCTATCTGGTTGACGGCTTCTGTTCTGGCTTCAGTGGACAAGCCGATGAATTTTGGGGCTGCAATTATCGCTAAAATTCCGAGAATAATGATGACCACCACCAACTCGATTAAGGTAAATCCATTTTTCGCTTTAATCGATGTCACTTTTTAAATTTCCTTAATATGCTGATCAAAGCCAGCAAAAAGCTCAATATCAGTATTGGCCACTGGCCTATGTAGGTAAACAAGGTGTGGCCTTTTACCAAGGCGATATCAGCAGTCAGCACACCCGCTTCAAATTGCGGTAGCTGGTGGGTAATATTACCATTTTCATCGACTACCGCTGTGACGCCATTATTAGTGGCGCGAACCAGTGGTCTACCAAGTTCTACCGAACGCATCTGCGCTATTTCCATATGCTGCAGTGGTCCGTTAGATGTGCCAAACCAGGCATCATTTGACACGGTTAATAGCAGATCGGTGCTGTCATTCATGTTGGCTCTTAGCTGCTCAGGAAAAGCAATCTCATAGCAAATAGCGGGTGATATCTGGTGCCCTACAGCATTTAAGTTCTGTTGTTTATAGTCACCACGATTAAAGGAGGACATGGGTAAGTTAAAGAAAGGAGCAAGTGGTCTTAATAGAGATTCAAGTGGCACAAACTCGCCAATAGGTACTAAGTGGTGTTTTTTAAACTCGTTATGCGCTTCGCCGTAATAATCGGCTTGTTCTTGCTGCTTTGCGTTGTAATTACCCAATACGATAAGTGAGTTATAGAAGCGACCAGCCTCAACTGTAGGTATCCCAGTAATAATGGCACTGTCATTTAAGTTAGCTACTGCATTAGCGTTATACAGAAAATCTTTAACTACATATTCAGGTGCCGGAATCGCAGCTTCAGGCCAAACAATTAGATCGGCAGAAAACTCAGGCCGAGAGAGGTCCATATACTTGAGCATTGTTGGCCATAATGCATCAGGTTCCCACTTCATGCTCTGGGGGATGTTACCTTGCACCAATGCCACGCTAAGCTCGTCATCTTTAGGCTCAACGGTCGAAGTTAACGGTGCGATAAAGGTTAATATTGCCAGAGTTGGCAAAACAACTAATATGCTGCGCCAGCGCTTTGCAATACAAAGTGCCAGTGCGCCAGCAAGCAGAGCCACAATAAAGCTTAGACTTAAGGTGCCAGTCATTGAAGCAATTGGCTTCAATGGCCCTTGTGTTTGACTGTATCCTGCCCACAACCATGGGAAGCCAGTAAGTACCCAGCCTCGGGCCCATTCTGTTAACGTCCACAGTGCGGGGAATAGCATTAAGTTGCGACTAAGGCTCGTCTCAGGTGTTAGCTTTTGCAACAGGTAGCCGGTTATCGCTGGGTATAAGGCAAGATATAATGCCAATAAAGCCATCAGTGCAATGGAAGCAATGAGCGGCATGCCGCCAAAGGTATCCATACTGACATGTACCCAGCTTATACCAATAGCAAAACAGCCAAAACCGAAACTCAACCAGTATTGCATCCCCTGTTTTGCCGATAAGCCTGCACTTTGATGCAGCGCAAATGCCATGGCAATTAAATATAACGGCCAGTAAGAGTAGGGGGCAAAAGCAAGGGCTGTCATGGCACCAGCCGCAAAGGCTAGCACCAATCTAAGATAGGTATGATGGGCGGCTGCCCGAAATTTATTCAGCATACTGCCTCATCATGGGGGCTGTAGACGGATAATTGCTAGGCAATAGTCTCGCTTACAGTTTTATCAGGAAACTTCACACGTAGTTGAATCAGTCTACGAGTATCTGCATTAACGACTTTAAACTCTATACCTTCAATCGTGACCTTTTCATCTCGTTCTGGCAAATGCCCAAACGCATGAGAAACTAAACCACCAACGGTATCAAACTCTTCATCACTAAATTGTGTAGCGAAGGCTTCATTGAAGTCATCAATAGGAGTGAGTGCTTTAACCATAAAGACCTGTTTAGCGACTTGTTTGATTTCAGTCTCTTCAGCAGAGTCATGATCAAACTCATCCTCAATATCACCGACAATCTCTTCGAGGATATCTTCAATGGTCACCAAACCTGATACACCACCGTATTCATCAACAACAATCGCCATATGATAACGCTGAGAACGGAACTCTTTTAGTAATACATCGACTCGTTTACTTTCTGGGACAACTACAGCTGGGCGGATAACTTGGCCAAGCTCAAAAGGTTTTTCACTGTTCTTGAAGCCATACTGAAGTAGATCTTTGGCGAGTAATATACCCTCAATATGATCTTTATCTTCATTGACTACTGGAAAGCGGGAGTGTGCTGAGCCGATAACAGTAGAGAGTAGCTCTTCTACCGTATTGTCTATTTGAAGTGCGACGATTTGCGCGCGTGGGATCATAATATCCCGCACTCGAAGATCGGAGACCTCTAAAACACCTTTAATCATTTCACGCGTATCTTCACTGATCACTTCACGCTGCTCTGCATCGTGAATCACATCAACCAAGTCTTCGCGATTTTGGGGTTCGCCCTGGAATAACTGACTTACTTTGTCCAACCAGCCCTTCTTTTGGGCGCTGGTACTCGGGGGGATATCGTCACTCATAGTTTTTTATCGACTCATTTGAGTCAATTATTGCTCCTGATAAGGATTGTTAAAACCAAGGCTTTCAATTAGTTGGGTCTCTAATGACTCCATCTCTTCTGCCTCTATATCTTCAATATGATCATACCCTAGCAGATGGAGACAACCATGTACAACCATGTGTGCCCAATGTGCGTTAAGGGTTTTATTCTGATCAATTGCTTCTTGCTCGACTACCGCAGCACAAACGACTAAGTCGCCCAGCAACGGTAGCTCTATGCCTGGTGGTGCTTCAAACGGAAATGACAACACATTAGTCGGTTTGTCCTTTCCGCGATAGGTGCTATTAAGCATCTGACTTTCAGCCACATCAACAATGCGAATGGTCAATTCTGCTTGAAGCATGCTATCTCTGAGTGCTGTTTTTACCCAAAGTTCCATTTCTTGTGCTGATGGAAGTTCAAATCCCTCAACTGCGACTTGCAGATCGAGATCAACACTCGTAGCAGTATTAGTCATGGTTTGGCACTTCTTGTAGTTGATATTGGCTGTCTTTGTTGCCTTTAGTTGTCTGAGTTTTTAAGTCAAATGCTTCATAGGCTTCAACAATTCTAGCCACTACAGGGTGACGAACCACATCTTTTGCTTGGAAGAAGTTAAAGCTTATTTCACTGACCTCGCCTAATACTTCGATTGAATGACGTAGTCCTGACTTTTGATGTTTTGGCAGATCTATTTGAGTGATATCACCGGTAATCACTGCGCGTGAATTAAAACCAATTCGGGTTAGAAACATCTTCATCTGCTCAACCGTTGTGTTCTGACTCTCATCCAGAATGATAAAGGCATCGTTTAATGTGCGTCCACGCATATAAGCTAACGGTGCCACTTCAATCACGTTGCGCTCAATCAGGCGTTCAACTTTCTCAAAGCCCATCATCTCAAACAATGCATCATAGAGAGGGCGTAGATAGGGGTCGACTTTCTGACTTAAATCTCCCGGCAAAAAGCCGAGTTTCTCACCAGCTTCAACTGCAGGGCGGGTCAACAGGATTCGACGAACCTCTTGACGCTCCAATGCATCGACTGCTGCAGCGACAGCTAAATAGGTTTTACCGGTACCTGCCGGGCCAATACCAAAGGTAATATCATGGGAGACAATATTACGCACATAATCGCTCTGATTTGGGTTACGTGGCTTAATCACCCCACGCTTAGTTTTAATATAGAGTTCCTTTTCATCTCGAGGCGCTTCTAAGTCCAATGCAACGGCTTCTTGAATCGCTAGGTGCACGGTATCAGGTTCAAGATCCGGTGTACTGCCTCTAAGAGGCTGTGTCTCTATATATAAGTCTTTTAACAAGTTATTAGCGGTTAGGCAGTTCTGCGGTGCACCAACAATCTGAAAGTGATTGTTGCGATAGCTGATCTCGACACCAATACGGCGTTCCAATTGTTTAATGTTGTCATCAAAAGGACCGCAAAGTGAGGCTAGTCGGCGTGTTTCAGCAGGCTCTAAATACAGGTTGAGCGTCGTTAACTTGTTTGACAAAAAATAACTCCAAATTTAAGAATATTATTGCTAGCACTCTAGTTTACGAGCGATATTCAATAATTGCGAATGGTATTTTTTAATGGTTATAGCAACGAAAAAAGCGGCATCAGAAATGCCGCTCTATCTTACTATTTACTTGTATCTATTCAGCCTGTTAAGACGGAGTATACTGGGTGACACCTAAGGCATCATCCTGTTTGTATTTTGCCATAATATCTGATGGGCGTAGGTCTCGGCGTAAATCCATCTCATCTTCAGCGCGAATGAACACACCGCGAAGTGAGTTGGTATAAACATCAACAATCTCTACATCGACAAAACCACCGATATGCTCAGGCTTGCCTTCAAAGTTAACCACACGGCTATTTTCAGTACGACCACGTAGTTCCATCGGGTTTTTAACTGACGGACCCTCAACCAAAATACGCTGAACGGTACCTACCATGTGGCGACTGTAGCGCATTGCTTGCTGAGTGATACGATCTTGTAATATCGCTAAGCGCTCTTTTTTCTCTTCTAATGTCACATCATCAGGAAGATCGGCTGCAGGCGTACCTGGGCGAGCGCTATAGATAAAGCTAAAGCTGTGATCGAATTGAATATCTTCAATGAGTTTCATGGTGTCAGCAAAATCTTGCTTTGATTCACCTGGGAAGCCAATGATGAAGTCAGAACTGATCTGAATGTCAGGACGCGCTTTACGTAGACGGCGAATAATTGACTTGTATTCAATTGCCATATGGCCACGCTTCATCTGCGTTAATATCAGGTCAGAACCAGACTGAACTGGCAAATGCAAGAAGCTTACTAGTTCAGGCGTGTCTTCATAGACATCGATAATGTCTTGAGAGAATTCAATCGGATGACTGGTGGTAAAACGTAAACGGTCAATACCATCGATTGCTGCAACATAACGTAGTAGTTCTGCGAAAGTACAGATCTCATCATCATGAGTCGCACCACGGTAAGCATTCACGTTCTGTCCTAGAAGGTTAACTTCACGTACGCCTTGGTCGGCTAACTGTGCAATTTCTAGAATGATGTCGTCTAATGGACGGCTAACTTCTTCACCGCGCGTATAAGGCACTACACAGAAAGAGCAGTACTTGCTGCAACCTTCCATGATAGATACGAATGCGCTAGGGCCATCGGCACGTGGCTCTGGTAGACGGTCGAATTTTTCAATTTCTGGAAAACTAACGTCAATAACGGCTTTTTTGCCATCTTTAATCTGATCGAGCATCTCTGGCAAACGGTGTAGTGTTTGTGGGCCAAAAATAAGATCAACACTCGGTGCTCGCTCTTTAATTGCTTTACCTTCTTGTGAAGCAACACAGCCACCCACGCCAATAATAAGCCCAGGCTTTTTGTCTTTTAATGTTTTCCAACGCCCTAGCTGATGAAAAACCTTTTCTTGTGCTTTCTCACGAATAGAGCAGGTGTTCAATAGCAGCACATCTGCTTCTTCTGCTTCATCTGTTAGCTCATAGCCTTCATATTCGTCGAGAAGATCAGCCATCTTTGATGAGTCATACTCATTCATTTGACAGCCCCAAGTTTTAATATGGAGTTTTTTACTCATCAGTTTGTATCACTCTAGAGGCACCGAAAAAATAGCGCAATATTTTAACGCTAATACAGGCCGCTGGCTAGCATTTAGCCTATGTTTGAGTGAATTTATTCTGCTGAGGTCATTACCCCTGTACTTGCTAAGGATTTATCATGCTGTTGTTCCATTGAGATCTTATTACTCATAAGGCTCTGTTCTTTGGCCATTTGTAGACTGCTCATGCGGGCTTGAACATAGATGTCAGCAAGTAATTGAAGGTTAAAGTTACTGAGCATTTCAGTTGTATATTGATAAGCTGCGTACTCAAGTGGTGCTCTATATAAGACCGACATATGCTCTATATCCTGTTGGTCATTTGCAGCTAGGGCTGTAAAAGGGCTTATTGATGCGGCGATTAGTGCTACGTAAATTAACTTTCTCATACCGTTCTCACTCATTCCGTTGGGGGGTTATATTAATGTGACAACTTGAGTCTATGATATGGTTTGTATGTTGATAGAATGGGATGTAACCAGTTGTAAGCAGATAGCGTCTCAGACACATTTTAATACGTTAGAGCTCGCTGAGACATTAAAAGACATATTCAAGGCTATATTTTCCGGCGGTAGTCAAAAGAAGCGCGACTTTAGATCAAGTTTTGTGTAGCAAAGAGCAAGTAGAGTCAATTTTGAGTGTAAACTGATGCCAATATAAATAACTGGTGTCACCTTTTTGGAGTTTGGTTCTGTGGAACAGCTGAAGAATAACAACGATAAATATGATGCAGTTGTCGTGGGCGGCGGTATGGTTGGAGCGGCTACGGCGATTGGATTAGCACAATTAGGGCTAACTGTCGCTGTAGTAGAAGCGTTTGCTCCAAAAGCGTATGAAAGCAACCAGCCTCTTGACTTAAGAGTCTCTGCGATTAGCGCTGCATCAGAAGAGTTACTTTCACGGTTAGGTGCACTTGAGTCTTTACAAACCATGCGTCAAGTGGCCTATAAAGGCCTTGAGACATGGGAGCTAGATGGCTGCATTACTCAGTTTCACAGTGACCAAATAGGAGCTACACACCTTGGACATATTGTTGAAAATCGCTTAATTCAACTGTCGTTGTGGGATCGTATTGCGCAGTTAGACAATATTAGCCTCTATTGCCCTGTTAAAATCAATCAACTGCAACGCAATCATGGTAATGATGCTATTGATGTTGCATTGGAAGACGGGCGGATGTTCGAGACTAAGCTGTTAATCGGTGCTGATGGTGCTAATTCCTATGTTAGGCAATGGGCGAACATAGGTATTACAGGTTGGGATTACGCGCAGTCAGCCATGCTTATCAATATCGAAACCAGCTGCGATGAACAAGATGTTACCTGGCAGCAGTTTACGCCTGACGGCCCGCGCTCTTTATTACCATTACCGGGTAACAATGCTTCTTTGGTGTGGTATGACGATGCTAATCGTATTGCTCAGTTGTCTCAGATGAACAATAACGCCTTGAAGAAGCAGATAGACCAATACTTTCCAGAGCGACTCGATCGTGATTTTAAAGTAGTAAATAAAGCCAGCTTTAAGCTGACCCGCCGTCATGCACAGCGCTACTACAGTGATAATTTAGTGATTGTTGGCGATGCCGCGCATACCATTAACCCGTTAGCAGGCCAGGGAGTAAACCTAGGTTTTAAGGATGTTGATGCGCTTATCACTACTATAGAGTCCCAACTACAAAATGAATCTGGCTGGTGGACCCCTGAAGTGCTAAAGCAATACCAAGGGGCTCGTTATCGAGACAACCAGTTAATGATGTCTGCAATGGATATGTTTTATGCCAGCTTTAGTAATGACATTTTGCCACTGAAATTATTAAGAAATAGCGCACTTAAGCTGGCGAATTTCGATAGTCCAATTAAAAAGTATGTACTGAAATATGCCATGGGGTATTAGTTTGCTGGCAGCGAGTTTGGTAGACGGAAAGCAATTGATGCTTTCCGTTTTTTTATCATAATCAAGTACTGAAATTTGCTGAGTAGAAACGTTTTCAAACCAAAATAAAACGGTCTATTTTGCGTATAATTTGTTGGCGCGCGCTTTGAGTGCTAAAATGCCGCGTTTTTAATTTTGTGGCTAATGGCGGCAAAACATAAATAAGTAAACACAGACTGAGTATTATGAGCAATATTAAACTTATTGTTGGGTTAGCAAATCCCGGCGCACAGTATGAACGAACGCGTCATAACGCTGGGGCTTGGTACGTTGAAGAGCTCGCCAGAGTGTGTGGGGCGACATTAACATTAGACAGTAAGTACTTTGGTATGACAGCAAGAGTGACGCTTCATGGCAAAGATGTGCGTTTATTGATCCCGACGACCTTTATGAACTTAAGTGGTAAGTCGGTTGGCGCATTGGCTAACTTTTTCCGCATTGCGCCGGAAGAGATCTTGGTTGCCCACGATGAGTTAGATATGCCACCTGGCGTGGCTAAATTTAAACTTGGCGGTGGGCACGGTGGGCATAATGGCCTTAAAGATATCATCGCTAAATTAGCAAATGATAAAGGCTTCTACCGCTTACGGATTGGTATAGGCCATCCTGGTGATAAAAATCAGGTTAGCAATTATGTACTCAGTAAGGCTGCACCAACGGATCAAGAGTTAATGGACGCTGCAATAGATGAAGCTGTCCGCTCGACAGAAATATTATTTAACGAAGATATGGCAAAGGCGATGCACAGGTTGCATTCTTTTAAAGCATAAACAAATTCTTGGGGTTAGCTCCAAGTGATTCATTGATATAAAGGTAACAATATGGGTTTCAAATGTGGCATCGTAGGCCTGCCAAATGTTGGTAAATCAACACTTTTCAACGCGTTAACTAAAGCAGGCATCGAAGCGTCAAACTTCCCGTTCTGTACAATTGAACCGAACACAGGTGTTGTTCCTGTACCGGATTCAAGACTCGATGCGTTAGCAGAGATCGTTAACCCTGAGCGCATCATGCCTACCACAATGGAATTTGTAGATATTGCAGGTTTAGTTGCTGGCGCATCGAAAGGTGAAGGCCTAGGGAATAAATTCCTGGCAAACATTCGTGAAACTGATGCTATCGGCCATGTTGTACGTTGTTTTGAAGATGACAATATCGTTCACGTTGCTAACAAAGTATCACCAGCAAGTGATATTGAAGTGATCAATACCGAACTGGCATTAGCTGATTTAGACTCATGTGAGCGAGCTATCACTCGTCAAGCTAAGCGAGCTAAAGGCGGCGACGCTGAGGCTAAGTTTGAAGTTGCGGTACTTGAGAAGATGCGCCCAGTATTGGACGAAGGCAAAATGCTACGTTCAATGGAGTTAAGCAAAGAAGAGTTAGCTGCAGTGGCTTACTTGAACTTCTTAACCATCAAACCAACCATGTACATTGCTAACGTTGCTGAAGATGGGTTTGAAAATAACCCTCATTTAGATACAGTGCGTGCTATTGCTGCTGAAGAAAACGCAGTTGTTGTTGCTGTTTGTGCTGCCATTGAGTCAGAGCTTGCTGAGATGGACGCCGAAGACCGTAATGAGTTCATGGCTGATCTTGGATTAGAAGAGCCCGGTCTTGATCGCGTTATTCGTGCCGGTTATGACTTGCTGACACTACAAACCTACTTTACCGCTGGTGTAAAAGAAGTGCGTGCCTGGACGGTTAGAATCGGTGCTAGCGCTCCGCAAGCTGCTGGTGTTATTCATACTGACTTTGAACGTGGTTTTATTCGTGCGCAAGTAATGGCATACGAAGACTTTATCACCTACAAAGGTGAAGCCGGCGCGAAAGAAGCGGGTAAGCTGCGCGTTGAAGGTAAAACATATGTCGTTAAAGACGGCGACGTGATGCACTTCTTATTTAACGTATAAGTTTATTGCGGTGTAATTACTGCATTGAATGATGGAAAACGGCGCTTGAAGTTAGCTTCAAGCGCCGTTTTTGCATTTACCTAGCAGCGACGCTCTCTAGTTAGAATAAGCTATGGCTTGAAGCTAAGAACATAGCCTTCCTGTGCAGTAATTCTTTTGTATAACTCACTAGAAATGGGATTCGCTCAGCAGCTAAACTTAAGTTTTGATTGGATTTCGATCGTTTAAACCAAGGTTGAACCGATAATGAACCGGAGTATTAGCTTCGATTTGGCGACAATTCTGGCCATCATACGGATATATTGCACATCTGTTGCCCAGTTTGGCGAAGTAATAGCCTAACAGTGTATTTAGTTTAAAATAGCGAAAAAAACCAGTTGACCTGCATACGCTGAATAAGCATAATACGCCCCGTTCCTCAGCAAGAGGGACAGATAAGTAGATGGCAATGTAGCTCAGCTGGTTAGAGCACAGCACTCATAATGCTGGGGTCGCAGGTTCAAGTCCCGCCATTGCTACCATCTTCTCTGGATGTTAAGTCCCGACAATATGGCTACCATCTCCTCTAGATGAAAAATAGAGAATGGCCGATTAGTTGATTTATTAAATCAGAAATATGATTGGCATCATCTTAATCTAGATGTAAAATTGATTGTCATCTTATCTAGATGTAAAACTTGATGCAGTGTCGAAGTGGTGGATGTTGATGTTAGACACTCCATGATTCATTGCCATCTTAATCGAGATGAAAAACCGATGCAGTGCGGGAGTGGTGGATGTTGATATTAGACACGCTGTGACTCGCTACCATCTTAATCGGGATGTAAAATCGATGCAGTGCGGGAGTGGTGGAATTGGTAGACACGCCAGATTTAGGTTCTGGTGCCGTAAGGTGTGAGAGTTCAAGTCTCTCTTCCCGTACCATTTATTTTAAAGTAATGAGCTTTGGCTTGTTATTAGCAACAAAGATTAATTGGGATATCGCCAAGCGGTAAGGCACCGGGTTTTGATCTCGGCATTCCCAGGTTCAAATCCTGGTATCCCAGCCATCTTTGGCAATGTAGCTCAGCTGGTTAGAGCACAGCACTCATAATGCTGGGGTCGCAGGTTCAAGTCCCGCCATTGCTACCATCTTTCTCAAGATGTAAAATATGAGTCATCTTAATCGGGATGTAAAATCGATGCAGTGCGGGAGTGGTGGAATTGGTAGACACGCCAGATTTAGGTTCTGGTGCCGTAAGGTGTGAGAGTTCAAGTCTCTCTTCCCGTACCATTTATTTTAAAGTAATGAGCTTCGGCTTGTTATTAGCAACAAAGATTAATTGGGATATCGCCAAGCGGTAAGGCACCGGGTTTTGATCTCGGCATTCCCAGGTTCAAATCCTGGTATCCCAGCCATTTTTAAAAGGTTGATTTATTGACCTTGTCGGCATAACTAAAAGTAATTCGTTGCTTGGTGTTATAATGATGAAGTAGGGCAACCTACAGTAAAGTTCGATGCGGGAGTGGTGGAATTGGTAGACACGCCAGATTTAGGTTCTGGTGCCGTAAGGTGTGAGAGTTCAAGTCTCTCTTCCCGTACCATCGAATTTTATATTTATACAAAGAGTTAATTGGGATATCGCCAAGCGGTAAGGCACCGGGTTTTGATCTCGGCATTCCCAGGTTCAAATCCTGGTATCCCAGCCATAAACAGAAAGCCCGTCTTTATGACGGGCTTTTTGCCGTTTAGCGTTTGTGAATACTGCTTGGTATTACCTATAGTATCTTCTTTGGTTAGCCGTTCATGGTTTTCGCTCAAACAATGCTGCTAGTGCTACTCAAGTTGCCAACCTAAACTGGCAATTTTGTCGTTTGCTAAATACTTAGACACCCATAGTTAATGCTAAATACTTAGACACCCATAGTTAATGGCATCAATCGCGACCTCCTACTATGCTTTATTTGAGCATTTAACAAGGAGGTTGCATGCCGAGGCCAAGACGAACCCTTATTAGCATCGAAGACACACCTTATTATCACTGCTGCAGCCGTGTTGTTCGGCGTGCCTTTCTAATGAATACTTAGACACCCATAGTTAATGGCATCAATCGCGACCTCCTACTATGCTTGAATTGAGCATTGAACAAGGAGGTTGCATGCCGAGGCCAAGACGAACCCTTATTAGTATTGAAGACACCCCTTACTATCATTGTTGTAGCCGCGTCGTTCGACGTGCCTTTCTGTGTGGTGACGATAAATACACCGGTAAAAACTACGACCACCGCAGAAGCTGGGTTGAGGAACAAATCCTCAAGCTCAGTGAGGTGTTTGCCATTGATGTAGCAGCATACGCAGTGATGAGCAACCATTTGCATGTGGTGCTTTATATTGATTTAGATACCGTGAATAGCTGGTCAGATAGAGAGATTGTCGAGCAGTGGCATAAACTGTTTAACGGTACGGCGCTAACGCAAAAATTTGCGAAAGGTGAAGTCATTGATGAGCATTTAGTGGTGCAACTAAAACATCTTATTGCGACCTATCGTTCAAGGTTGTGTGATATCAGTTGCTAACGTTTTCATAAGAGTTGCGGTGCCTCAATGAACCGATTGCCAGGCAAGCTAATCTTGAAGATAACTGTACCGGACATTTCTGGGAGGGGCGTTTCAAGTCCCAAGCACTACTGGATGAAGCGGCAGTTCTAGCTTGTATGGCGTATGTCGAACTCAACCCTATACGCGCTCAAATGGCGAGCACGCCTGAAAAATCAGACTTTACTAGTATCAAGTTAAGAGTCACTGCGGCACTGAAAGGTGAGCAACCGAAGACGCTATTACCGTTCATTGGTAATGAAAGGGTAAATCAACCTAAAGGGATTGCTTTTTCACTGCAAGACTATCTTGTATTAGTTGATGAAACAGGGAGAATTATCCGTGATGATAAGCGTGGCGCAATATCTTCCAGTGCAGAAGCTATCCTCAATAGGCTAAATATTCCAGCTGTAAACTGGATTAAAATCGTCGCCGAATTTGGCCAACTATTTCATGGTCCTGTTGGTACATTGGAGGAATTCAGCCGCTACTGCGAACACCTCAACAAGCGACGACGGCATTTTTCAAGCAGCTGCGAGTATTTACCAGCAGATTGAACGCTAAAAACCACTTTAAGCCTACATACCTCTGTTCAAACACCGAGTTAATCTACCGCGCTTTTAAACCTATAAATTTCAGTAAAATCCGCTATTTCTTCGAACCATTTGGTCATTCTTTGTGACAAGTCATTCAAGTACACGTTTGGTAGACGGCAATCGTTGATATCAGTTTTTAAACTGGGTATGTTATTGATTAATAATGGCTGGCTAAGGATTTTATGATGATTACTATGATGGCTGGCTAGAGATTTTTCGCTTTCAGAGTGGATGTCCTAGAAAACAATTAAGGATGCATTTATGCAACGATTACTAGAAAAGATACAGGAGTTAAGAGTTCTTGATTTATATAATATTAAATACTGCGATTTAAAGAATAAAGTAGAGTCAATTTTTCTCCCAGCTCTTGGCTCTACCACTCAAAGTGTACTCATTAAAAGAGGAGAAATAATGTATAGAGTACATACGTTTAAGCCTGAGGTTATGAATCATTTATATGCACCACCTACAGAAAAGGTAATAGGCTTTCAACGTTGTAATTATCCTGGATATCCTATGTGGTATGTTTCCACATGCCTAGAAAGGTCATTAAGGGAATGTCGGACTAAAGCTGGTGATATAGTTTTTGTTTCTAAGTGGGAAGTAAAAGAAGATTTTTTAATTAGTGATATTTCAGGTGATTTAACATCGAATTATTCTAATGAAGTAGCTATTGTGTACGGATTCTTTGCGGATAAATTCATACAAAGAGTCGAAAGTACATTTAGTTATGAGTACAAAATGACCGCCGCAATATCAGATGTTTTACTGAATAGCTGGAAACGCACTCCCCCATCATGGGGAATTCGATTCCCTTCCGTTCAATCTGTAGCGAGAGGAGAGAACTTAGCACTATTACCTGAGAGTATCTCTATGTTTGACTTCAAGTGCGTTGAGGCAATTGAAGTAGTTGATGAAACACGAAGCGTATACAGTTATAAGATTATTGAAAGTTTAAATAATCTCAGCGATGATAAATTTCTTTGGATGAAATAAAATTAAGATAAAAATAGCCGCGTTCAAAATGCAAGTGCACTGAATAGAAATTAACTAGGGCACCCAAAGTTAATTATCATGGATGTCCTAAATATTCTGTGTAACGATAAAGGATGGGTAAATGCCCTTAAAATTTAGAAAATACCCTAGAAATGCTCATCTACCTAAATACATTAGCCAGCCATTATTAATCAACAACATAGCTGACTCTCATCAAGCATATCGATGACGGCTTGGTTCCTCGCCTTTAATCTTCGCCCAACACACTAATAGGCTATGCGAAGTAGGCCCTAAGAACGTAAAACAGACACGTATAGTTAGTTTTTCAGTAAGGAAGATTAACTCTGTCAATTTGACTGAGGAACGATGTGGTAAGTGACGATTTGAATTTGATATGTGGGGTCAGTGATATGTGGGGTCAGTGTCTGACGAATCCCCACAAAAAGATATGAATGATTATTAATGGCTGCCTTTGTTTTTATTTGTTTTTACTTTGTTTTAACTGTAGTGCGAAGAGCGTATTGATCACGAAAGAATATTGGACAACTTCTTTCCGACTCTCATTGCCTTTTGGCCACAGCGTAAAAACCACTTCCGCTGTTTCTCGTATAACGCACCTTGCACGGATTCACTTGTGTTCATCATACTAACTTCCTAGCACTTACCCGACTTGTGGTTGTCAGGAGGAACATCCTCTCACGATTTTGTTCCCGCTCCGTTATGGTACTGAACTTCGTTACATTGTCAGACTCGCTACTTTATTCAGAGTCTTAGGGTCATCTGGTGATACAGATGGTTCACTCAAAGCGGTGAACAGCGCTTCATACGACTTCTCGTCGCACGTCTAAAAACGAGTTAACTACTAAACTGGCCTTGCTAGCAATTCATCAGAATTGGGCTGTGCAAGCTTCTAAATCATGGATGATTTAGTAGAGCCTATAGGGGGATATTCACGGCGACTTGCAAAAGCTCAAGGCAGTTGAATTGCATTTAATTATCATATTCCGCTAACCACAATACAGCCCTTTAGACCTTTGCGCTAACGCATTTATGTCCAGTTATGTGCCAGTTAAATACCGACATATTTAGAGTAAAACTATTCTAAGCAAAACTATCTATGCGAAAGCGATTTATGCCAAAACTACGTTAGCCATCGATAGGGGAGTTAAATGATTTGCTGCTGAGTCTGCATTCTTAGGTGAAATCCTAGTGTTTGGTAACAAATCAGGGTTTTGTTAACTATTGTCAGCTTAAAACGTGCTAACAATCACATGAAATCAGTGCTGATTAACATTGGTGCTACTTTGGTTTTACAGTTGGTAATCTTTTTTGTCACTCAAACTTCACCTCTCTCGAAAGTTATGTGGCATACCTCTCAAGAGGTAACTTTGTCAGAATTGCAATCGAAGTCATCACACTAAATCACTCACTAAGCGGATAAATTTCACTTGCCCCAATAAAGAGGGCTGAACATAAGTGAGTGGAATTGATGATGAAAATATTCGATATGAAAGTTGCAACACTAGCAACCCTCATCGGGTTAGCCTTAACGGGTTGTTCTGGCGATGATGGCGCGAATGGTAAAGATGGTGCACCGGGTACGCCAGGCACTCCAGGGATCCCTGTTGCTACAGACGCTAAGGCATTGACCGTTGCTGTTGACAGCATAGCTGTTGGCGCAACATCTGATGTTACGTTTATGGTAACCAATGAAAAAGACCTACCTGTAGTAGGCTTGGAGAAGTTTGGCTTTATCTTATCTGGACTTGAAGAGGGTAGTACTGGTGATGCTAACGAATGGAAATTACTGAGCTCTGAAGCATGTCCTGCAAGCAAATACTCAAAGTGTGGGGCACTGGTAGACAACCAAGACGGTACCTATACGTATAGTTTTGAAAAAGATGTCACCACTGAATCAGCCTTTACGATTACCGACGAGAAAACCTTAAGGTTGGTTTTGCGCACCGGTGGTGAAGCGGTTGGTGCGACTGAAATCTCTTATGCCAACACCCATGTAGATTTCAGTGGTCAAGGTAACGAAGCTAAATACACTAAGAATGTTGTTAACAATCAGAACTGTGAAAGCTGTCATGATGACTTCGCTATTCACGGTGGAAAGTACACTGAAGTTGAAACCTGTGTTGCTTGTCATACTGATAATAAAGTGAGTGACATCAGTAAAGTCTTCCCTATGCTTGCACATGAAAAGCACATCGGCGTGATCCCTGCTCCTGTAGGTGGTTGTGACAACTGTCACTCAGAAAATGAACAAGCTACCGATTTTGCAAACTGGAAGCAGGTGCCTACAGCTGAAACTTGCGTAACATGTCACACTAGCGTTGACTTCAAACAGGGGATCAATCACTGGCCTTATGCTGATAACTCGCAATGTGCGAGCTGCCATACAGCAGAAATCGTTGAAAATGTGCATCTATCTACTTACAAAGGGCAGAACGAGCGTCGTGAAAACCTTCACTTGACCGTTACTGAAGCCAAGATGGTTGATGCTCCAGAAGCGCAAGCCAATATTAATGCCAACCTAGACACTGATAAGACTGGTTATGTACAGCTGACTGTCGATATTTTGGATAAGAATGGCAATAGCCGAAATGAACAGTTAGATCTGGTTAAGTACATGTACTACGCCGAGTTTTATATCAACTGGGGTGGCCAAGATATGGGCATGGAGCGCGGCAAGGTGTTGCGTGTTCATACTAACAAAGAGAACTTTGCTGGCTATGTAGATGATCCAATCGTTCTTAACTACGAAAATGGTAAGACGACCTTTGAAATCGGTCCATTCGATCTTGAAGATAGCTTCGACGGTGATTTGAACGATAGCTACGGTATGGTAACACCACGTATTTGGTTCTGTATCGATGCAGATGGTGAAACAATCCAAGACTGTGATGGTAAAACTGATTGGAGCAACGGTGCTGCAGGTTATAACTGGCAACACTTCTTCAATAAAGAGGGGATGCTAGAAGAGCGCCCACGCCGTCAAATCGTAACCAATGAGCTGTGTGGTGACTGTCACGGAACTACGACTTCAGATGATGGTTTTGTACAGATGACGCTTAACTGTCGTAGCTGCCATTCAGTGGTTAAGAATGACAGTACTTACTTTGGTACTACTTGTGCTTCGGGTTCAGTTGACACCGATAACGATGGTGCTTTGGATCCAATGATTATGATGAAAGATCTGATGCCACGCGGTGAGCGTGACTGGACCACTGCATCAAACGCTGGTGAAGAGTGTGTGGCTTGTCACAACGCTAACAACATGCCGACTCAGGTCATCCGTAACTCACAAACTAAGCAAGGTGATGAGGATTACATCGAGCAGTTGACCATGAGTCATCCTGATCAAAAAGTATGGATCCATGCTATGCATGCCAACAACCGCGCTAACCAAAGTGGTGAAGGTTGGAAGCGTAATGTGGAGTACTCTGCAGATCTCGCTAACTGTGCTAAGTGTCATATCGAAGATAGCTTTGATGCTAAGTATCTTGTCGGTCGTAAGCCATTAGCGCTGGATCTTGACTACATGGACACTTACGACGGTCTGGACCCTGCAAATGGCAAAGACACTAGCGGTAACAAACGTTATGCCGTAGATGCTGTTGCTGATGCATTTGTATCACCTACCGCTGCTGTATGTTTGAGCTGTCATGGTAAGCGTGCTGCTGAAGAAGGTGAAGATCGTCGTCAGGTTCGTAAAGATGTGGTCAGCCATATGAAGCAAAATGGCGCTCAGTTTGGCGTAGAGATGGGCCAATACACAGGCGAAGAGTCATGTGCTGTTTGTCATGATCTTAACAACCTAAAGGAATCTCATAACCTCAAATAGAGTTTATCCCCCTGCAATTATTTTGGCCCTAGCATTTTGCTAGGGTCTTTTTTTACAGGGATCACAATTATTAACAAAGTCTCAACTCTTTTTCCAAAAGCTCTAATCGGGTCAGGTTAAAAGAGCGTCAAAGAGATAGAATAACCTAGGGGAAGCTACAGGGATGGTAGGAAGTAGGGGTTAGCTTGTGAAAATTACCGAATTTTTAATTATAGATTTAGATGCAAGAGACTTAGTCGATCTGAAAGCGTCAGAACGCCAAGCTCTTTCTCTTGCTGAATTAGAAGTTTTAAAATGTTTAGTTAGCCACGTTGGTGAAGTGGTAAGTAAAGAGCAATTAAATGCAGCGGGTTGGCCTGGACGTGTTGTCGCGCCATCATCTTTAACCCAGTGTATGAGCAGTTTGAGAAAAAAGCTGGTGGCACAAACTGACATCGAGCTTAAGAATATTCCGCGTTATGGCTATAGTTTGTGCATCGTTGATGAACACGATGTTTGTATTGATGAAACTAAGGTTGAAGCAGTATTGGCACAGCCACAACTGCAGCCTAACAAGACTGGTACCGTGTTTAAGGAAAAGCGCCTCAACGCCAATCTAACAAGCCGCCTAGTCTGGCCAACATTGGTGGTCTTGCTCGGTATTATCATCACGCTGCACTTTTCTGGTGGACTGAAAAAGGTTGTCAATTATATTGCGCTTCTGGCCAAGCCTCAAATTGCCGCTATCACAACGCAAAACCTTGAGTTTAATCATACCTCTTCATTAGTTAGTAAGGTCTTTTTAGATTCACAGCAAAGCGAGAGTTCTCAACAAACAACTCGTGTTGATGAGCTGATTGCCAACTGGTTCAATTATGAAAGCGTGTTACCTGCCTCCAGTGAAAAACAGCTATTTACTTATGATAACGGTCAGTATGAATCAGTCGCATTGTGTAATGATTTTGACAGTACCTGTAGTGATAGGCAGCCACTTAACTTAGTGAGGACTGCTGATGCGCCAGTGATCCCGCTCGACATTCAGTGGTTGGCGGATACTAAACTAAGGATGGAGCAAGTTACCTATAACAAAATCTTACTCGACAAGTTTGAGACAGAAAATAGCGGCGTGGTTGAAGACGTTTATCGAGCGGATGTTTACTACTACTCAGATACAAAAAATGTTGTCAGAGCCGATGTCAGGCTATCGATGATATTTGATTCAGATAACCGCGGTAAGCTGGTGGCCGCTGCTTGTATAACTGATGATATGCTCAGAGAAATCTCCATAAGGTATCAATTTAGCGGCGACTTTAAACTGAAGCAGTCGCTGGTTGATGGTAAAGTGGTAAAAACTTTCTTAGTCGATATTGATGAGCGCAGGTTCACTAGTCCGCAACAGGTGTCGAAAGAGTCGGCGACCATATACCGTGAAATACGTAAAAATGTACTACAGAATGATCAAATGATCCTCAGACAGGTTTATCAAGATGATGATAGTGGCGTATGGATGCTACCGCTCTGGGGCGAGACTATGGTGTGGGCGCATCGAGAGCAAGTCTCACTGTAGTTATGTGATGGAATAGTTATCTAAATTCAAGTTATAGCATAGCGAACAATTATGTTAAGATTTTGTTTTTTATGACAGGGAGTTGTATACCATGAGGCTCATACACGCCTTAACATTTATCAGCTTATTCAGCGTGAGTGCCCCTCTACTCGCCGCACCGGAAGTTCTGCAAGTGGACGACAACATAAAGCCAAAGTCTTTTGATCGTTACATAAGAGCGGTTCACAAAGAGATTGAAACTGGCAGCAATGATATTAATAAGATCCGCTACGCTATTTTAGAAGGGATGCTGGTAACCAAAGGTTTTGCTTGGGTTTATCAAGGCGAAGGTGATGGTTATATTTTGGCTCGGTTTGATTACCGTGGCGACACTAATGTTATGCGCATTGAATATGATCAATCACTGGTACAACTAAAATACCATGCAGCTTTAGGTGATTACATCTGCAAAAATTTAGTTGATGATATTTGCTATAAAAATAGCCGCGGATACTATAACTATGTCAAAAATCTTAGAAATAGCATCAGCAAGCAGCTACAGCGCCTTTAGTGGTTTCTAAATTTATTTTAAGGATGAAAGTATGAAACACATTATTTTTGCGCTAATAGTTTGTTTAGGTTTATGTACGCCAGCGAGTGCAACTGAGTTGCAGTATTATCAGGATCCAATTCCTTACGGTAACTACGTTAAAGATCTCGACTCCACGCTAACGAAAGCCGTAGAACGCAATCACTGGCTGTACAGTAAAGATGAAGCCGGCACTAGGTATGCGGATCTCGACTATAAAAGCTATAAAATTAGCGTTCAGCTTGTCATTAAAGGTGAAAGCGTTGCGCTTAAATTGCTTGATGCTCAACGACCAGACTGTGGTAAAAAACGTTGTCAGGTCGATATGGATAAGGTTGAAGGCTGGATAGTGAAACTTCGCCGAAATATCGCTTTTGATATCACTAAGCTGGTAAGAGATGATGCCATAAGGCGCAGTTTTACTGATTGATTTTATGGTCGGTTCTTTTTTATATAGTTTGTATTAGTGACCAAAAACCATAAAAAAACGCACTCAATCGAGTGCGTTTTTTTGCTATTAAAACAGGTTAATTCGTGATGAATTAATGCTTGAACATAGCAGAGATTGACTCTTCGTTACTTACACGGCGAATCGCTTCAGCCATAACGGTAGACATAGTTAGTTGAGAAACTTTATCCAGTGCAGCAATTTCAGGGCTTAATGGAATAGTATCAGTCACAATCACTTCATCGATTACTGACTCAGCGATGTTCTTCGCTGCATTACCTGAAAATACAGGGTGAGTTGCATAAGCAAATACGCGGTTTGCACCGTGCTCTTTTAATGCTTCAGCTGCTTTACAAAGCGTTCCGCCAGTATCAATCATGTCATCAACAATGATGCAGTCACGGCCTTGAACATCGCCAATAATGTGCATTACTTGAGCAACGTTTGCCTGTGGGCGACGCTTGTCGATGATTGCTAAGTCAGAATCATCAAGTAGCTTAGCAACTGCACGAGCACGTACAACGCCACCGATATCAGGAGAAACAACCACTGGGTTTTCTAGGTTCTTAGCTAGCATATCTTCAAGTAGCACTGGGCTACCAAATACGTTATCAACTGGAACGTCGAAGAAACCTTGGATCTGCTCTGCGTGTAAATCACAAGTCAAAACGCGGTCAACACCAACGCTTGAAAGGAAGTCAGCAACTACTTTTGCAGTAATTGGTACACGAGCACTACGAACACGACGGTCTTGGCGAGCGTAACCGAAGTAAGGGATAACGGCTGTAATACGACCAGCAGAAGCACGACGAAGTGCGTCAACCATAACGATAAGTTCCATTAGGTTGTCGTTAGTCGGAGCACAAGTAGATTGAATGATGAATACATCCGCACCACGTACATTTTCATTAATCTGGACACTGATTTCGCCGTCACTGAAAACGCCTACTTCTGCGTCTCCAAGTTTACAAAATAGACGATCGGCTATCTTCTTAGCGAGACTAGGTGTTGCGTTACCGGCAAAAAGTTTAATGTCAGGCACTGTATGAACCTCAGGCGTATGCTTCATGATAGTGGCTGGGACTTAAAAGGTATCCCAGATGTAGTTAACACTGAGCTAATCTCAGCATTAATGGCGATTTATTTGACCCTTTGGCAACAAAGCCACTTATAGACGCTGGCAGTTTTGCCAAGACATCTCTAGCTTGTTGCTCCTGTTCGAATTGACCAAAAACACATGCTCCGGTTCCGGTCATTCTAGACGGCGCATATTCTAGCAGCCACGCTAAGGCTTTGGCAACTTGAGGAGAGTGTTTTACAACCAGTTCTTGGCAATCATTTTTCCAAGGGTTTTGCATTAAAGTGGTCAGCGTATGCTTTGGGGTATTACGAGGCAATGCCGGATCTTGGAAAATTTCAGCGGTTGATACATGTACATCCGGCACCAGTACAAGGTACCAAGGTTGGGGAGGTGAAACTGGTTGTAATTGCTCTCCTACACCCTCGGCAAAAGCTGAAAAACCATTAATAAAAACAGGAACATCGGCACCAAGTTTTAGCCCTATATCGGCCAGCTTAGTTAAGGGGAGATTTAGCCCCCAGAGTGAATTAAGTGCGACCAAAGTGGTTGCAGCATCAGATGAGCCACCACCTAAACCGCCTCCCATTGGTAAACGCTTATCTAGCCAAATCTCTGCACCTTGCTGACAACCACTATATTCTTGTAGGGATTTTGCGGCTTGCAGAATTAAGTTATCGTTATCAGCGACAACTGCTGACATGTTCGAATGCAGTTTCAAGTTCGGTTTATCAGTAACCTTAAAATCGAGGAAATCACAATATTCGATAAATTGAAACAGGGTTTGCAGTTCGTGGTAACCATCTTCGCGGCGACCATTGATATGCAGAAAAAGGTTAAGTTTAGCTGGTGCAGGCCAACCTAATGAAAGCGCTGTTGTCATAAAGAAGACTCATTGGCAGTAGAATGTGGGTGATTAGTTGTTACTTGTTTTTCTGGAATAAGTGCTTGCCATTTACTGACTTGGATTTTAAGTCGAATATCACTTCGATTTATGTCAAGCAACCGGGGTAACTCTGCACCACTTTGAGTTTGCCAACTTTTAAAGTCGACTTTCCAAGCCGGAAGTTGATTTGAATTAAGCAGTTGAATAGGACGACTAAGTGAATCTTGGCTGATCACTTCATCTCCCTCGCTGAGTTGTCCAGTGATCCACAGCGGTAAAGCATCGATAGGAATCGTCCAACCGGTGATGCGTGTAAGTAAGCGCTGGGCATTGTTATCGGTATAGGTTTTACCGTCGAGCTCCAATAATGTATCGCCGTCAGTACTTGATAAGCTCAGTACCGTGGTGCCTAACATTGTGGTCAGTTTTAATTCATCAGTGGTTTGGGTGTGCAACCAATACAAATTAGTACTAAATTTGTCATCAGCGGTTCGCACCGCGAGTTTGCCTTGCATTTCCCAAGCTTGTGCTTGTTCGACCTGCTCAACAGAGACGGGAACTAAGTTGTCTGGTATGGTAGTTGAGCAACCGCTAATAAAAATAAAGCTCAATATCACCCATGCATAAGTGTTTTTTGTGAAGCTGCTCAAATTATTCATCTATTACTGATATAAAAGAGCCCTTATGATACGAGGGGTTGGTAAATTTACCAATGCCCATATGCAAAAAATAGCCATTTGCACAATATTTATTGTCGTCAATGAGTGTCATATCTATTTAGAAATAGTTAAAAAGGTGACGCTAATTGGAAAAATGGGTAAGAACAGAGATTATTATTCGGTTTTGTTAAGCGTATTCTGTTTTTAACAAAGCCAATTCAGTAGAATGGCACCAATAAATAAGATGCCCAAGAGTCCAGAACGAGTCAAATGAGCCTTGTAGCAATCGGAATAAATCATAAAACGGCCACGGTCGACCTACGTGAGAAAGTTGCTTTCGCACCAGACAAAATTCATGATGCTATGAAGAGTCTTGCGAAGCACACTCAATCGGGCGAAGCCGTCATTATCTCTACCTGTAATCGGACAGAACTTTACTGTAACAACGGTGAAGAAGCTGATGTTGTCCAGTGGTTAGAAGATTATCATCAACTTTCTCATGCTGATGTTGAGCCTTGTCTTTATCAATTTAAGGATCAGCAGGCAGTTAAACATCTAATGCGTGTTTCTGCTGGACTGGATTCGTTGATCTTGGGTGAACCTCAAATCTTAGGTCAGGTTAAGCAATCTTTTGTGAAAGCTAAAGAAGCGGGTACCGTTGCGACCACAATGGACCGCTTGTTTCAGAATACTTTTTCTGTGGCTAAAAAGATTCGAACGGAAACTGAGATTGGCGCCGCTGCGGTATCGGTCGCTTTTGCCGCCGTCAGCATGGCTAAGCATATCTTCTCCTCCTTGAGTACTACACAGGTATTACTCGTGGGTGCCGGCGAGACCATTGAGCTAGTTGCGCGCCATTTAAAAGATAATGGTGTTAAAGCAATGGTGGTGGCAAACCGAACAATTTCACGTGCAGAAGCAATGTGTGACGAGTTTGGCGCAACCGCGATTACACTCGAACAGATCCCAGATTTTCTCCCTAAGGCCGATATCGTGATATCCTCTACGGCTAGCCCATTACCGATCCTTGGTAAAGGCATGGTAGAAAAAGCGCTTAAGCAGCGTCGTCATCAACCTATGTTGTTGGTAGATATAGCGGTTCCTCGAGATATTGAGGCTGAAGTAGCGGATCTGGATGATGCGTTTCTATATACCGTTGATGACCTGCAAAGCATCATTGAACAGAATATGGCTTCTCGAAGAGAGGCTGCCGAGCAAGCAGAATTAATTGCAGACGATCAATCTTATCAGTTTATGGAGTGGATCCGCTCATTAGAGTCGGTTGACAGTATCCGTGAATATCGTACTCAAAGTATGGCGATAAAAGATGAATTGGTAGAGCGAGCGGTCAACAAGTTGGCCCAAGGCGGTAATAGCGAGCAAGTGTTGCTTGAACTTGCTAACAAGCTGACCAATAAATTGATCCATGCACCGACCCAAGCGCTTACCGCTGCGAGTCGCCAAGGTGATCTAAATTCACTTGGACAATTAAGGACTGTGCTCGGACTAGATAAAGACTAAGGTTAGCGTTTTAATGAAGGACAGTGTAATTCGCAAGCTTGAAGGCTTGCTTGAACGTAATGAAGAAGTGTTGGCGCTACTAAGTGATGCAGGCATTATTGCCGATCAAGAGCGTTTTCGTGCCTTGTCTAAAGAATATTCTCAACTAGAGGATGTTGTTAAAGCTTTTAAATCTTTTCAGCAAGCTGAAGAAGACCTTGAGTCTGCTAAAGAGATGATGGAAGAGGATGATGCCGATCTTAAAGAGATGGCTCAAGAAGAGTATAAAGCGGCTAAAGAGACAATAGAAACTTTAGAGTCTGAGCTACAAATTCTACTACTTCCAAAAGATCCTAATGATGATAATAACTGTTTTATCGAAATTCGCGCTGGTGCGGGTGGTGATGAAGCGGCTATTTTTGCTGGCGATCTATTCCGTATGTACAGCAAGTATGCTGAAAGCAACCGCTGGCAAATAGAAGTTATGAACACCAACGAAGGTGAACATGGCGGCTTTAAAGAAGTGATAGCCAAAATTAGTGGTGAAGGCGTATACGGTAAACTGAAATTCGAATCTGGCGGGCATCGTGTGCAACGTGTTCCAGAAACAGAATCTCAAGGCCGAGTGCATACTTCAGCTTGTACAGTGATCGTTTTACCAGAAATCCCTGAAGCTGAAGCGATTGAGATCAATAAAGCAGACTTGAAAGTTGATACTTTCCGCGCATCAGGTGCGGGTGGACAGCACGTCAACAAAACCGATTCCGCGATTCGTATTACTCACATTCCGACAGGTATTGTTGTTGAGTGCCAAGATCAGCGCTCACAGCATAAAAACCGTGCCCAAGCGATGAGTGTTCTTTCTGCTCGAATTCAAGCTGTCGAAGATGAAAAGCGTCGCAGCGAAGAGGACAGTACTCGCCGAAACCTAGTCAGTAGTGGTGACCGTTCTGAGCGTATCCGTACTTATAACTTCCCTCAAGGCCGAGTGAGTGAGCATCGTATAAACCTTACCTTATACCGCTTAGGTGAATTTATGGAAGGCGATATCGATGTGGTGATTGAACCTCTAATCCAAGAAACCCAAGCGGATATGCTTGCTGCTCTTGGTGAAAGTTAACGGTTATTGGGCAGCGATGCGCTGCCGTTTTCGTTGAATAAGGACATTCCTTGCAATTGACTATATCAGGGGCCCTAAAGTGGGCCTCTTCTCAGTTAGAGGCTATTTCAGATTCGGCTATGCTGGATGCTGAAGTGATGCTGCTACATATTATTAATAAACCTCGTAGCTACCTTTATACTTGGCCTGAAAAAGATTTAGATTCTGCTCAAGTCTCTGAGTTTAAACAGATGCTTGCCAAACGCCTTCGCGGAAACCCCATTGCGCACATTGTCGGTGAAAGAGAGTTTTGGTCGCTGCCATTTAGAGTTAACCCAACGACTTTGATCCCAAGGCCTGATACCGAAATTCTGGTAGAAACCGCGCTTAATCTGCCTCTGGCTGAAAATGCCCGCGTATTGGATTTAGGCACAGGAACTGGGGCGATTGCGTTATCGCTCGCTCATGAGCGCAATGAGTGGCAAGTGTGCGCTATCGACAAGGTTGAAGAAGCGGTTGAGCTGGCGATTGAGAATCGCATTAACTTGAAGCTTGAGCATGTTGATGTGTTTCAAAGTGATTGGTTTGATGCGGTCGAGTGCTACGATTTTAATTTAATTGTGTCTAATCCACCTTATATTGATGAAGAAGATGAGCACCTGTCTCAAGGCGATGTACGTTTTGAGCCGCAAAGTGCGCTAACTGCACCGTTAAAAGGTTTTGCTGATCTGTTTCATATTGCTAGCTGTGCTCGTGATTATTTAGCTCCTGGTGGCTATCTGTTACTTGAGCACGGTTACCAACAAGCGATTGAGCTGAGAGAGAAGCTGATTGAGCTAGGCTATGAAAACGTAGCGACAGTGCGAGATTTTGGCAGTAATGATCGTTGCACCATAGGTCGCTGGCCTAGATAGCCAGCCAAAATAGCGGGTTGATTATGGATAGCAAGGCACTTTATAAGTGCCTTTTTTGTTGCTATCAGCTATGGCTACAAAGCTTTAACCATAAAATACTTACAGCCTGTTTCTGGGTATGCTAATTGTGTCCACTGCACTTGATATCCTCTCGCTTCATAGAAGGGCTTAGCTTGAAAGTTTAGCGTATCTAGAATGGCAAACTTGCAGCCTTTAGCAAGTGCTAAGCGTTCAGCTTCTGCTAGCAGTTGGTGGCCTATTTTTTGCCCTCGTAAGGCCTCAGATACCCACAAATTGTCAATCATTAACCAATTGCCAAAAGTGCGTCCAGAAAAACCAGCTAAAAGCTCGCCAGAGTCATTTTCTAGTTTCAGTCCTAGCGGCAGTCTTTCTGATACTTCCCAATTTTGCCAATTAAACTCTGCAATTTTATCTTCAACGGATTGAGCAAATTCTTTGCTGTTATCGGTAATAAATTGGTTCATCGCTATAAGGTTCCTAGGGGTTCTAGTCGTGAAATCGTATGTTTAAGTTGGTACTTTGTAGGTCGTTATTTAGACGATTAATGTCTGGAAAATGATTATTTGTCATTGCTGCCCGGTACTCTAATATATTTTCATCGAGCAATGAACTAAATCTGCTAAAACTCGGTCTTATCCTTTAATTGCCGCTTGATGCTGCTAATCATTGATATACTTGGAGTGCGTTATCCGCTTTTATTGCAAAACAACAACCACTAGAAATTTAATCGTCATGGTTTTTACTATGCTGGTGATTTTGTGTTTGATGCAAAATAGTGGAATGTTGCGCAGTGTCAATCAGCTTATTGGCAAAGAAATACCGCAATTGAATTTGCAAAGTCAGACAGCGTTGCAGTCTTCGGAAGCGTTAAGCGAGCCGCCTTGTGAGCTGTCTGAAAAATCACTGCGGGTTTGTATCGATGAACCCAATTTGAACCTTGTATTGTTACTGCTGTTTTTTATTCCGCTATTGCCGATTGTTTTTCGGCAATTATCTCGGCTCCTAGATCTACCTGTTTTGCCAAAACCCAGGCGAATACATCTGTGTTTTTGCCGTTTTCAAGAATAACCTCGCTTATGCATATTCAGTTATAATGCTTATCGCTAAATTGAGCTGATATGCGCTTTTGAATTCTTTTACTTTAATGGGGTTTACCAGTATGGGTAATCCTCTGACACATGTATTGACGGCACAATGACTGGATGCGAGGGCTGCCACTCTTTCTAGCCCCAAGTTATATGTCGCTGTGGAGACGAAATTGAAAATCATTAAACACTTTTTGCTTGTGCTTAGCTTGCTATTGTCGAGCTCTGCCTTTTCCCAATCTACTGGTTGGATTGAGAATCCAAATCACCCGCCAGTAAAAGCTAAATTTATGCTAACTGGCGAACTCGATGCTGCCAAGCAAACTTTGCCAGCGGTGTTAGAAGTTAAACTCGAGGGTGACTGGAAAACCTACTGGCGTAGTCCAGGAGAGGGGGGCGTTGCTCCTAGTATTAAATGGGATAAGTCAGGTAATCTTGCCGATGTCAGCTGGGATTGGCCTGCACCAGAAGCCTTTTCGTTACTTGGTTTACAAACATTTGGTTATAAGCATGATGTGGTTTTTCCCATGCAGCTTAAGGTCAAAGATATTAACCAGCCGTTGAAGCTTAAAGGGTTACTCACTTTATCCAGCTGTACCAATATCTGTGTGTTAACGGATTACGACATCAATCTAGATATTGACCTTAAAACCATGACTGCGGATCCTGGAGCGATGTTTGCGTACAACAAGGCCAAAGTTAGCGTACCACAACGTAAAACATCGGCTGATATCAACCTTGGTTGGGACAATGCAAAGCAGCAACTGCAAGTGCTACTTAATGAGGGCGACTGGCAATATCCACAAGTGATTATTGATGGTGAGCCTGATGTCAGTTTTAAGCTTAAGCGTATTGAAACGAACAAAGATGAGCAGGGGAATAAACAGCTTAGCGCTGTGTTTGATGGTAGCAGTTGGTTAGGTGAAACGGATGTTATCGGTAAAAACCTAAATGTGACAGTCATTGAAGCTGACAGCGCCATTGAATATCGTTCTGTTGTGATTGCAGTCGATATTGTTAGCGGCAGTTCGCCGCTATGGACCATGATGCTGATAGCTTTGCTGGGCGGGTTAATTCTCAACGTTATGCCTTGTGTGTTACCTGTTTTAGGGATGAAGTTAAGTGCAGTTGTGGCCGCACCAGAACTTAATAAAGCTCAAGTAAGGCAGCAGTTTTTAGCATCCGCACTAGGGATCTTAGTTTCGTTTTGGTTACTGGCGGCTTTCATTTTGAGCCTAAAGCTGACTGGTCAAGCAATTGGCTGGGGCGTACAGTTCCAGAATCCTTGGTTTATCGGCTTTATGGCGTTAGTGACATCGGTGTTTGCGTTAAACATGTTAGGTGCGTTTGAGATCAACCTACCTTCTAGCCTGCAAACTAAGCTTGCGACCAGCGGTGGCAATGATACTCGTGGTCATTTCCTACAGGGGATGTTTGCCACACTTTTAGCTACGCCTTGCAGTGCGCCGTTTTTAGGGACCGCTGTGGCCTTTGCATTAGGGGCTGATACGCTAACTCTATTCGTGATCTTTACTGCTCTTGCCGTTGGAATGGCGTTGCCGTGGTTGCTGGTGGCCGTTATCCCTCAAGTGGCAAGTTACCTTCCAAAACCGGGACGCTGGATGAATATCGTCAAGGTTATCTTTGCTGGAATGTTATTGCTTACTAGCCTGTGGCTTATTAGTTTGTTAGCCAATTTTGTTGCGGCAACTGCACTCTGGATAGTTGCTGGGCTACTGATATTGCTGTTTGTTGTCTTTATGGCGAAAGTGCATGGTTCTGCTGCTGTGATTGCTACGATAAGTATTAGCATTTTACTCAGTGCTGTAACCGCATTTGCGACTTCAGATAGATGGGCAAGCCCGCTACCAACCGATCTTGAATGGACACCATTGCAGCAAACGGACATCCAGGCCAAAGTCGCTAAAGGACAAACCGTGTTTGTCGATGTGACTGCTGATTGGTGCATTACCTGTAAAGCCAACAAAGTCGGTGTCATCTTACAAGATCCTGTGTACAGCCGCTTAAAGCAAGCAGATATAGAGCTTGTCATTGGTGACTGGACTAAACCATCAGCACCGATAACAGACTACTTACAGAGCCATAATCGCTATGGTGTGCCGTTCAATGTGGTATATGGACCGAACGCGCCTGATGGGATTGAATTACCGGTTATCCTTACTGCAAAGCAAGTGATCGATGCGATTAATAAAGCTTCAACTCAGTTGTAATTGACTTACTTAAAGGCCTTATTCGCTAGCGCTAGCGCTAGCGCTAACGCTAGCGAGCTTCCCAATTATTGATAACTGTTATTGATAATCACCAACTGACGCGTTGAAGGCAGTCAATAGCAGGTTTTTTACGAGAATAACTAGATGAATTTTACCATAAAGATTAAAGCGATTATGGGCGTAACATTAGCCATCATTGCAGCATTTATTACGATACAAGTGATGAGCAGTGCATCTGTAAATGCAGCGGATACGAGTCTTAGTACTGCACAGCAGCAAGAGGTAAGAACAATAATTAAAGAGATGCTGGTCAATGATCCTGATTTACTAAAAGAAGCTGTGATTGCAATGCAAATTCGTCAACAAGGTTCACAGCAAGCAAGTGTGAAATCGCTTATTGCACAGCACCAGCATTCTCTATTTTATAGCGAAACGGATCCTTGGAAAGGCGCTGAGAAGCCAGAACTAACCATGGTTTACTTTACTGACTTTAATTGTCCATACTGTAAGAAGTTGGAGCCTGAGTTGGAAAAATTAGTGACTGAGTTTCCACAGCTGAGAGTCGTCATTAAAATGGTACCGTTACAAGGAAAAGGCGCTGAAGAGGCGGTTGATTTAGCGCAAACTGTTTGGTTGAATGAGCCTGAAAAATACTTAGCAGTTAAAGATACTTTGATGGCGGTTCCGCGAAAGCTTGATTCGGCAACCATCGCTAAAGTGGCTAAGTTAACCAACACTCAAGATTGGTTAAATCAGAAAGACAGTAGAGTCGATAGTATTGTTGATAGTAATCTCCAACTAATGCGTCAGCTTGGCTTTCGTGGCACGCCGAGTATGATCATTGGCGAGCAAGTTATTCCGGGGTTAGTACCATTTGAGACACTTAAGCAGGCGGTTGAAAAAGCGCTTAAGGAGCAAGGCTAATGACCAGCGAAGTAGCGCCTAAATCGATGTTAAGTAGAGTGTTTAATGGGGCAAAGCAACTGGCTATCATGTTGGTTATATTTACCTTATTCTCAGCCGCACTCGATCTGTGGCGCAGTAGAGATATACCCACTGATAATCTACCGGACTTACAAGCTATGACGCTCAACGGCAACGGCGTTGATGTTTTAGCGATGAGTTATCAAGAACCTGTATTGGTTTATTTCTGGGGGACATGGTGCCCGGTGTGCAGCTTTGTTAGCCCATCGGTGGATATTATGGCAACTCACTATTCAGTGGTCACCGTAGCGATGAACTCGGGTAACAATGAGAAGTTAGCTAAGTACTTGGCTCATAAGGAATACGACTTCAAAGTGGTAAATGATGAAAAGGGCCAACTGTCCCATGATTGGTCGGTTAATGTAACCCCGACATTGATGGTGATTAAGGACGGTGAGCTGCAATATTATACCAGCGGCTTTACCAGTTTACCTGGAATGTGGTGGCGTATGTTGCTGGCTTAAGTGGAGCGGGTATATGCTAATAAAAAGGTAACCGAATTGGTTACCTTTTTATTTTGTAGAACAGCAAAGCGTGGGGTTATGTGATCAAAGGTGGCAAAACCCTTCTCTCTTTGGCAAGTGTTCTATACTGGTAAACACAATTGTGTTTAACCCTGCTGGAGCTTGTTATGAGTCATACCTACAAGATTATTGAGCTTACTGGTTCTTCGCCAATTAGTTCCGATGAAGCGATTAAGAATGCTATTGCTGCCGCCAACGAGTCATTGCAGCATTTAAGGTGGTTTCAGGTGACCGAAACCCGAGGGCATTTAGAAGAGGGGATGATTGCGCACTGGCAGGTGACAATAAAAGTCGGGTTTACCCTTAACCCCAAATAATGTGTGTTCTAGTCGATTAAGTTGCGAGATAACAAGGGTTAGGCGTCACGTGTTAATCCTTTTTCGACTGTACGGATAACGCGCTGGGTTTTACGGCTCAACTGTGCTTGTTTAGCGTGTTGTTGTTCAAGTGCCCAGTCGATATGCTCAATCACCATTTCGTCCACTTCATCAGAGAGTCTTCTCGACTCAAGTGCGGCAATAACAGATGCTGCTGTTGGGGCATTACCAAGTGCAATGGCGATATTACGCAGCCAGCGTTTGTGACCAATGCGTCGAATCGCGCTGCCTTCGGTAAGCTTGAGGAACTCGCTTTCGCTCCACGCAAATAAAGTGAGTAATTCAGGTTGTAACAGTGGTTCACGGGTATGGAAATCTTGCTCTTTGGTAAGCGGTGCTTGGCTGTTTACTGGGCATACCAGTTGGCAATCATCACAGCCATAAATACGATTACCAATCGCTTGGCGAAATTCGACAGGGATTGCACCTTGTAGCTCAATGGTAAGGTAGGAGATACAGCGCCGTCCATCAACAATATAAGGCTCAACAATGGCATTGGTAGGGCAGGACTTGATACACGCAACACAGGTATTACAGTCAGCCTTAACGGGCGCATCGACAGGCAGTGGAAGATCGATAAATAGCTCACCGAGAAAAAACCAGCTGCCAGCATCGCTATTGAGCAATAAGCTGTGCTTACCTGTCCAACCTAATCCTGCTTTATCCGCTAACGGGCGTTCCAGTACCGGCGCTGAGTCGACAAAAGGGCGTGAGTTAGGCTTACTAAAGCCCATAGCTTTTAACTCCGCTTCAATTTTATCGCCCAATTTCTTTAGTCGGTTACGGATCATCTTGTGGTAGTCACGACCACCAGCATAACGTGAAATGTAGCCCAAATTGGGATCTTTAAGGTTTGTTGCAAAACCAGCATTGGGTGGCAGGTAATCCATTCTTGCTGAAATGACACGTCGAGTGCCAGGATGAAGCTCATAAGGACGTGCGCGCATCATGCCATGATTGCCCATGTAGCTCATTTCACCGTGGTAGTCATTGTCTAACCACTGTTGTAGTTTGGGCTCTTCGGCTGTCAGATCGGTATCGCAAATGCCTATTTGGGCAAACCCGAGTTCTTGTCCCCAAGTTTTAATCTTAAGGGCTAACTCGCCAAGTAAAATAGGCGTTAAGGTCTCAATTGATGCAAATTGTGAAGGAGTGTCTGACATAGCTCTATTAACGGCTTGAAGTAACGGCTAATAATAGCAGTTATTGAGCAGGAATAGGTATTCTGCCTCCTGTTACTGCATTTTAGCTTGGTTACGGCCACTACTCTTTGCTTGATAGAGAGCATCGTCAGCTCTTTTAAGTAGTTGTGACAATTTATCATCTGAGACATCAAGGCTAGAAACTCCGGCACTTATCGTTAGCGCAAAATGAGCTGGAAACTCGCTAAAATCTGCTCCGCTAACTTTCTTTATTAAGATTTGAGCAATGTCAAAGGTCTGATTTTTGTCCATTCCCGGTAACATTATCAAGAACTCTTCGCCACCAACACGGGCAGCCTGATGATTGGGTAAGAGTATTTCACGGCAGGTATCAGCAAGCAGTTCCAGCGCATGATCACCGACTTCATGGCCAAAGTTGTCATTAATCAGTTTAAAATTGTCGGCGTCAAACGCGATGACGGATAGTGGCAATTTTGCTCTTTGGGCTTCTTCAAAGCAGTGTTGTGCTTTGGTATAGATATAGCGACGATTGGGTAATTTGGTTAAATCATCAGTTAAAGCAAGTGCTGACAATAGTTTGTTCTTTTGAGATTTTTTATAAGCAAAGAAAGATACTATGACGATAAGAAAGCTACCGAGTAAAATAATTATCCCTTGTAGGATTTCATTTTTCTCTAACATAGCGAGCTCTATTTCTCTAAGGTGTTGGTTTTCTATTAGATGGCGGTTCTCGGCCTCAATTTGATCAGCATTGAAGCGAGTACGCATTTCGGTGGTATAACTCGATAGCCGTTTAGTATCGAGTTTTTTGTGTTGTCTTACATATTCGTTAAGGGATAGGTAGGCCTGTTTCCAGTTATTCTGGCTGAGGAATACTTGGCTTTCGACTAACTGTAATTCAGCTAGCCCTCTGATATTTTTAACTCGTTCGAAGGTTTTTCGGGCAATGGCAAGGCTTTGGTGTGCTTCATTTAATTGGTTATTTGCAAGAAGTATTTGAGCTCTAAATAGGTGCATAAAACTGTAAAAGGCTTCGTCTGTAGGTAATACAAAAGGTTCAGCCTCATTGAGAAGTTGATTTGCTTTTTCAATCTTCCTTAGTTTGATTAATGTGCCAGCCATGTTGACTGCAACCATCGCTTGCTCTGATTCTTTGTTATTAACTTTCCAATATAAATGACCTTGCTCAAACAGTTTTTTGGCGCTTTCTAAGTTACCTCGCTCCTCCTCTGAGATTGCTATGGACACTGTTATAGCGTTAGCGGCATCGAGGTCATTACTTTTTATGTAGCTGTCTTGTAACTTTCTATAATAACGAATAGCACTTTTTTGATCGCCAAAACGGCGATAGCTGGTGGCAATCTCGAACAGGTTATAGCTAACCCATGCAGGTAGATTCAAGCTTTGATAGAGAGATTGTGAGGTGATGAGATCCTCAAGGCCCTGGGTAAAGTTTCCTTGGTACGAATGTAAAAAGCCTCGCATACTTCTAGCGTCTGCTATCAGGCGCAGATCCTCTAAGGCATATGCTTGATTCACGGCATCGTTATAGCCTTTAAGTGCTAACTCAACATTACCATTTTGCTCATAATACCAAGACTGACATAGCTCTAAATCTAATTTATGGTTGGGGTATTTAGCTAATTCAGGATTGGTTAATGCATATTGTGCAAATGCAATAGCTTTGGGAACCTGCTCGGCATCATAGGGATCAAATGCCCAGCACCGGGCACGAGTTAGACGCAGTTGCCTTGAAGTATCTTCTTTGGCTACTAATGTTTCTAGCTGTTCAATGTAAGAGTGTATGGCTTGATTGTTACTTATAGTGCCATCATTGAGGAGTGTGAAAATGTCATCAGCTTTTTGGTTATTACTTTGTTCGGCATAGCCTGAATTGTTCACTAAAAGTAAACTGGTCAAAAGCATCATTTTAATCAATAGAAACTGTTTAGGCATATAACGCTTACTTGCTCTCAAAGTCATTGATATTCACTGCTAGCATACACGATATAATATACCTTAGAGTTGTTTTCTGGTAGCTCAGGCGGAGTAATCTATTTTTCTAATGACAAGCTTTTGTATTTGTTAGCCTGAAACTGTATAACAACGCCGAGTTTAAAGGGGTAAGCCTTAAACATAAGGTAATAAAAAAATTTCGAACAGCTAGTAACTGCATATAACCTCTGTCGTTTTGGTTAAATTTACCCTTGAGTTTGCAAAGTGTTTTTTTACATTTGCTTTCCGTCACAGCTTCAATAAAAGGCCTGCCGAAGCCGCTATAACAAAAGGGGAGATAACTTGCTAAACAGGTATAGCGTCAAGTTTTGCCATAGCAAAGTGCCCTAAAGGTAGAGCTCATAGCTCGATGATGGTTTGTTTTTATCTAGACATATTACAGATATATTCGCTGCATTCAGGTTTGACCTGTAGAGCTATGCTCAGAAATAGTCCTCACTTAGCTGAAAGTGATAATAACGACACAGAAGATGCACACCTAGGGCTGCATTGGGGACTTTGTCTGGGCTATACTTAACCGATCCCAAAAGTATAACTTTTATTGCCAACTGCTGGTAACAGCGGCGACGGCATACATATTAGCGGCGTATTTTAAGCCGTACATTAAATCGTAATTGAGAATAAAAAATGACTGAAGTAAACGCTGAATACCGAGCGCGGGCCGAGTTGGTGGCATTAAATGTGTGTAATACCGTTATGCCAATGGATCAGATCCCAGAAAACTTACTTGAGGCTTATGCCAATCTTTGTAATGAATTGATTGAAGATACCGACCTTAAATTCAATAGCGGTTGGGACGCGCTACCTGCAAGTGCCAAAGCACTACTTCCAAAAGAAGATTTTCATGGTTTTTATATTGCCAATGCTTGGTTTCAATTGAGTCGTGTTGCGCAAGATATTGCTGATATGGCTGACACCGATGATGAGATTGCAGAGAAAGAGTACAACGGTATTTTTACTCGCCTGTCTGATGCATCATTAAAAGAGAGTGTTCGAAAACTTAAGAAGTCGCGCACTGACCGTTCTATGTTAAACAGTATTAAAGCGGTTATTGAAGGTAAATAACCACTTATTAACGCTGTCACTATGCAGCTGAATATAGACAAGGTTATGCATTTGCATAGCCTTTTTTATTGCCTTAATCTTCTTGATGCAAGGGTAGGTTGTCTCTGTGACTCTTAATGATATCGCTGGCGCCGAGTGAGTCATCATTTAATGCACTACCGTAGTTCTCTCGGCAATGCTGACAGGGGCTCATGGTATTCACAAAGCGACCTTTCTTAGTGTATTTTCTTATGTAGGCATGAGAGATCTCGACATTACCTTGATGCAACTCGGTTTGGTCTGTAATTTTTAAGCGTAGATTACTCACCGCAGCATCTTCGGCGCACATCAAGTCGTTCGCACGTCCCCATGCTATGACATCCTCGTTAGACTCTGCTGCTATATATCGCGCTGCCGCCCACGGACCGCTGTGGTTACCTGTGGGTTTACCATCTGCAAAGTGAGAAGGTTTATCTGCTAACTGGTATGCCACTCGTTCAAGTTCGTTACTGGGTAACGTATCGGTATATACAGCGCCAAGTAATTTACTTTGTGCAGATATGAAATAGTGATGATTGTGGCTGACCATTAGGTCGCGGCATTGGTATTGCCCTTCAATAACATTGATATTGGTCACTTCGGCAATACTGCCATTTTTTGCCAGTATCCTAGAACCAGCTTTGAGTTCTTTGGCTGTTATCCAGCTTTGTGTACTGAGGAAAAATGTGTGCTCAGCGTTCACAAACATTAAGGTTTTTATGTCACCAATTGAATATTCAATCTCAATCATATCTGCAGCAGGCTTCCATATTTTTGTTTAGTAGGCTGAGGTTAGTCATTAGGTGTGACTAGCAGTGTACGCTTGTTAATTATAACGTTTGCAAGGAGGGGAACAAAGAGTCTAGTCCCCAATAGTCAGTAAGCAAAAAGCAGCCGAGTAAGGCTGCTTATCTTGTAATTACTTCTTAGCTAAGGGCTTGTATCTAAACCCTAGAAAGAGGTTCGCTTATAACGGCGATATTCTGCTGTCCAGAAGTTATCTTCAATAGCTTGAGTCAATAACTCATCGCTAGTTGGCAGAGCATGTCCTTCATCGATAGCCACTTTAGCGACCGCAAAGGCGATATGTTTACTCACTTTATGAATATCTTCAAGTTGCGGCAGCAGTGAACCTTCACCATCGATAGATAACGGCGAGCATTCAGCTAATGCACGACTTGATGCCATCAACATAGCGTCACTGACTCGCTCTGCACCAGCAGCTAGGACTCCAAGACCTATGCCAGGGAAAATATAGCTATTGTTGCACTGTGCGATCTCGTAAGTCACATCGTCAACCACGACTGGCTCAAACGGGCTACCTGTTGCTACCAGCGCTTGGCCTTTAGTCCAGTGTAGAATATCTTTTGGCGTCGCTTCTACGCGGCTTGTCGGATTTGATAGTGGGAATACAATCGGGCGCTCACAATGGCTGTGCATCGCTTTAATTATCTCTTCACTAAATAAACCTGGTGCACCTGATACGCCAATCAATACTGTAGGCTTAGCATTGTTAACCACATCCAGTAGAGAGATATTTTCGCTGAAATTGTCCCAATTTGTTATATCGTCACAATCTTGCGCTAATTTCTGCTGGAACGGCAGTAGGTTTGGCATATTCGATTGCAACATACCCCAGCGGTCAACCATAAACACTTGCTTACGCGCTTGAGTTTCAGTTATCCCTTCTGACACCATTTGTGCCACGATAGCTTCAGCAATACCGCAGCCAGCTGAGCCCGCGCCTAAAAAGGTAATACGTTGTTCGCTGAGCTGAGTATCTGCAGCCTTACATGCGGCCAAAAGCGAGCCAACAGTGACCGCGGCGGTACCTTGGATATCATCATTAAAGCAGCAATATTGGTCTTTATAACGTTCCAATAATGGCATGGCATTTTTTTGGGCAAAGTCTTCAAACTGAATCAGGGCATCAGGCCAGCGGCGATGAACCGCTTGCATAAAGGCTTCAACAAATTCAGTGTACTCTTCACCGCCAATACGTGGATTACGCCAGCCCATATACATAGGGTCTTCGAGCAGATGTGGGTTGTCGGTACCCACATCGAGAGTAATGGGCAGGGTATATGCGGGACTAATACCACCACAGCTGGTGTAAAGAGAAAGCTTACCAATTGGGATCCCCATGCCACCAATACCTTGATCGCCTAGACCAAGAATACGTTCACCGTCGGTTACTACGATGATTTTAACTTTCTGGCGAGTAGAGTTATTAAGAATATCATCGATGCGGTCTTTATTCGGGTATGAGATGAACAAACCACGGTTGCGACGGTAATCTTTTGAGAAACGCTCACAAGCCATACCCACTGTTGGGGTATAGATGATTGGCATCATTTCAGTAATATGGTTTTGCACTAAACGGTAGTAGAGCGTTTCATTGGTATCTTGAATGTTTCTAAGATAGATATGCTTATCTAGATCATTGGTAAAATTCTTATATTGGTCATAAGCACGTGATGCTTGCTCTTCGATGGTTTCAATGACATGGGGCAGCAGGCCTTCAAGATTGAAAAAGATACGTTCTTCATCGGTAAAAGCACTGCCTTTGTTAATCAACGGCGCTTCAAGAATGGCAGGACCGGCAAAAGGAAGATACAGCGGGCGTTTATTATCGTCCATTAGAAACCTTTTCTCTGTTTTTGTTAGTGTTGTGGGGAGCTGTGACATTAATCACCGAAGACTAACACAAAGTGTGATCATTATTGTATTTTGTAGGCGGATAAATTGATTTTTTTAATAGCTAGGTTGTTTTAAACGCCGCGAGGTTTTAGACGTAAAAAAGCACAGCGATTGCTGTGCTTTTTTACGTTCGAAACTAAATATAAGCGAATGCTTACTTTGGACGATGCTTAAGCGAAAGTCCCATCAAGAAGTTACGTAGAACTTGATCACCACAAGGCTTGTAATGCTTGTGACCTGGCTTTCTAAATAAAGCGCCCAGTTCCGATTTAGACATGTTAAATTCGGCGAGGGTCAATGCTTCAAGAATATCGTCTTCACGTAGCTCAAAAGCAACTCTTAATTTTTTGAAAATAAGGTTGTTGGTTAGCTGTGAAAGAGGCTCTGGTACTTCTGCACCAGGCTTGAGTCCGCGCTTGTAGATCACGAAGCCGTCAAGGAACATACACATGGTTTTGTCGTTACAAGGCTGGTAGCCCTCTTCAGACTCTTTTTTCAACATGTCTATCATCTGTTCTTGGGTAACTTCATGCTTAGCCTTGGCAAAAATACGGATCATCTTTGCGTTGCTTAAGTCAAGAATGTAGCGAACTTTACGTAAAATATCGTTGTTAATCATATATGTGCTTTCTTTAATCTATTTGACCACGCGGCTGCGTAGTCATCGCGGCGTATTATAGCAGAAATGCTCAGCGTTTACTTTGCCGCAATTAGAGTTGTGGTAAGGGCTTGTTTACCTGCTTGGTATAACTTGGCGACGGGTCTGTCTTCCAGTAACACCAGCTTATTGCGAATACTTTCACGTAGCTTGTCGTGTAAGCCAAATGTGCGCTGAGTATCGTGTAGATCCCATGAAGTATTTTCCAACACAACGACATTAACGTTCGACTGAGGATAGTAAAGCGCTAGGCTGACATACCCCGGCAGATACCCGCTATGGCTATACTCGGTAATACCTTTGTATTCGTCTAGTTGAGTACCATAACCATATCCGACTTGTCCCCAGCGATGAGTGCGTATGCTGTGGCTGGTGGTCATTGCCTTTAAACTTTTTTCGCTGATCAACTTTCCTGAAAAGAGTGCATATTGAAAATGACTATATGCATCTGCAGACGCCATTATGCCGCCAGCCGGGAGCAATTGCGGCGTAATTTTAACATCAGCATCTTGATAACTCGAAAATGTATTGCCATCTTGCTGATGTATCGTTTCAGCTCTACCAAGCAATAGTTGTGAGTAATGTTTTCTAATTGTCGATGTCTTGCCCAGTTGAGCCGTGAGACCACCTAAAGCCGCTTGCTCATTCAGCGCATTTATCTGCGTTGTGATTGGCTGCTGGTAAACATTCTCAAGTATTTCCCCAAGTAGTGTGTAACCGTAGTTTGAGTATTTAAACTGGCTACCAGGTTCAAATAGTGGTGGCTTACCTGGAGCGATAAGCCCTGACGTATTACTGAGCAGCTGTGAGATGGTGACACTATCAGGAATCGTTGCATCTTTGCTTTGAGCTATGGGCAAATAGCGATTGGCTGAACTTGCTAATTCTAACTTACCGTCATCGACAGCTTTAAGCACTAATGTAGCAGTCACTTGTTTGGAGAGTGAGGCGATAATGAAGCTTGATTGCAGTTTTACATCATCACCAGAAATATAGGTAAATAGCGGTTCATCATCACGCTTAACTATAATGATGCCGTTAAAAGGGCGTTCATTCTGGGCAATGATGGTAGGCAGTTGACTCGCGATATCACTGTTAGCTATCAGGTTCGCACTGGCTTTGTTCGCTGCCCATAGCAACAAGGTTAGCACTAAAATGCTGAACAGAGTTTTAGTTAGAAAATGCATTGGGAGTGTGGCGTTCCGTTATTTAGTCAGCATCCAATAGATGAATAGAACAGCAAAACTTACTAAGTAAGTTAAACCGACCAGAGAGAGTACTCTCATTTTTGCACCATAGCGATCTTCAAGTGGAATTGCTGTGCTGATCATCAACTTATAGTTAAGCCAAGCAAAAATCACTGTAGTCATAAAGGCGAGGATCATAACAAACTCAAGCAGTGGAAGCAGTGCTCCTTTGAAAAATAAGATAATAGCCAGCCCACACAGACTCATTAAACACATCACTATATTGAGTCTCTTTTCGCTGTATCGGCCACCCTTTAATAACTGCCAGCCCATGTTCAGCGTACGGCTATAACCATCAATGACGGTTACTGTGGTGCTGAAAATACATAAAAAAGCCACCATTCCTATTAAGTAGCGGCTTTCGCTGCCCATGACTTTGCTATAGAGACTGATCAATTGTTGAGAAAACTGCACCCCAGATGCTGAAAATGTCTCGCCGCTACCATGCATAACAAGTGTACCTAATGCAAGGAATACAACGGCAAGCAGGGCGGTGACGATATAACCAAAATTAAAGTCGAGAATGGCTTGCTGTTTACTGATTTGTTGGCTTTTCTTCTTTTCAATTAACCAAAGTGAATTCCAAGCGCTGACTTCAATGGGGGCAGGCATCCAGCCCATCATAGCAACTAAAAATCCGATGTAGGCCCATTGCCATGGCGAGGTCGATACAAACCCTGGTTGCACGATTGACGGGGCGTTAAACGCTAAAGCAACCGCGATTAATGTGGTTAAAGTTAATGCCAGCATGATGACTTTAGTCATCTTATCGAGCAGTGCGTAGTGGCCAAAAATAAGGATGGTTAAACTTGATAGAAGTACCAGTAGTGCCAATAGATCAATCGATAACGGTACAAATTGGGTCAACATCGCTGCAGTTAACATCGCCACACCAGCAGTGCTGGCAATGGCTGCAATCACATTAAGACAGGTAAACAGCAGTAAATACTTTCGCCCTTGTTTTAAATAACCTTCAAGTAGGCTTTCACCTGTCGCGGCGGTATAGCGAGCGCCGGCAGCAAAGAAGGGATATTTAAGTATATTGACCGCCAGAATGACCCAAGCCAATTGCCAGCCAAATTCAGCTCCGGCGCGAGTCGATGCGACAAGGTGAGAGGCGCCAATGGCGGCGGCCGCCATTAATATCCCCGGCCCCATAGCCCCTAATAGTGCACCTAAGTGAAAAGAGGGTTTGGATAGTGACTGAGTATTACTGTTGCTCATGGTTTAAATTCTGTCTTATTGATTAAGGGAAGTGCTACGCCAAAGATTAACTTTTACTGTTAGCTTCGATGCGTTTGAGGGTATCAGAGATCTCTTGTAAAAGGCTCACGACACTAGTGTCATTATTTTCATCTTGTACTGGACTGGTTTCAAGTTGGCTGAGTTTCTCTTTCTGCGCCAAGACCTGACTTCTAAAATCTGCAGCATCGACAATTCCGGTTAAATTTAGCAGTGCCCCAGTACCCGATTGCCCAGCGGTTTCAATCGTTAGCTTATGCAGTTTAAACATCCGCATCAGCGGCCCTTGGATAAGTGCCATGTCAGTGATTTTATCTAGTGGTACAGTATTTTCGGTGCGGGTAAAAACCCCTTTGCGGACAATAAGCTTTTTGTCGGTTAACTCAGTGCTCATGTTGGCGATATAACGCTTGGTAAAAATATGGCCTATGGGTAGCCATAGCAGCAGTAACGGCAAACCGACAATCGATAGCGCTAATAAAATGCTAAATGGTGTTAACCAGTATTGTCCAAGGTTACTAACAAATTCCGCCTTCTTGATACTTGTTTCCGTGCTCTGCTGCATACAGTGTCCTTTCAGTGATTGTTGTCCAATCCAAGATTTATTGACTCAGCCTAGCGGGTCAAAGTGACTCAACTGATTACTTTTAATTGTCTTTTATAAACTTAAGCAAATTCGAATCTAATTTAAAGCTATTTAATTATTTTAGGACTAATTGTTAGTTTCCATTTTCGTCTTAACGGAGTAGTTTAATGGTTTTACTGCAGAGGAAGCGCAAGATGATTACTTTATATGGAGTGCCACGTAGCCGTTCACTGAGAGTGTCTTGGACATTAGAGGAGTTAGGGCTTGAGTGGCAATATGAGTTCATTAACTTTTCCAAAGGTGACAGTCGTCATCCCGATTTTCTAGCCATTAACCCTTGTGGAAAAGTACCTGCGTTAATCGATAATGGCAACGTTATTACTGAGTCTGCGGCTATTGCAGTATTTTTGGCTGAAAAATATGGTGAAGGCCGCTTACTACCCAAAGCTGGTTCAGATGCATCAGCACTGCATCATAAGTGGCTAAGCTTTATTACCAATGAGCTTGAGCAGCCTTTATGGACAATTGGTAAGCATAAGTTTGCTATACCAGAGGAGTTAAGACTTGAGGCTATGTTTGCGGTAGCAAAATGGGAGTTTGATAAAGCCGCTGCGATTGCAGAGCTTTGGCTACCTGATAGCGAGTTCTTACTTGGCGATGAGCTCAGTGTCGCAGATATTCTTTTAGGCCACACCTTGTTATGGGCGACACGATTTGAGCAGGATATACCGCCTAAGTTAGCCGCCTACCGAGACAGGATTACGGCTCGAACAGCCATGGTCACGGCTCTTGAGAAAGAGCTGGCGGGCGAAGCTGAGTAGGGTAAGGCACCGAGTCTAATACAAAAAAAGCATCCACCTGGATGCTTTTTTTATGAAAAACGGTTCAATATAAAAGTACTGTAAAATCGTCTTTTATTTTCCGTCTTTGTATATAACCCTAAGGATAAAAGCTAGGTGTTAACGTTATAACTGAGCTGCAGCCCATTTAGCACGATTCTCACGGCTCTCTTTGAGGCCATCTTTGTCGCGGAATGCTTTGTAAGACTCAAAATTAAGCGGGACCAGAACCACTTCCACTTCAAGCATCAATTTACACTCTTTCTTAATACGCCAAGCTGAAGTGTTGTATAGCTCTGCAAGTGGCAGAGTCCCAAGAAACTCGGGGTTATATTGGGCATATAGAGCTTGCGTTGGGTAAACCACAAAGCTCAGTGTACGCTTAGGCTCTTTAGTAAATAGTTCTTCAATACCGTCGCAAGTATTCAGTACCTGCATTTCGATCGCTTCATCAATTTCAATCAGCTTTTTTTGTACAGGCATATGCGCTGGCTTTTCGCCCGCTTCCCATGCAATGACATCGGCTTCTGTGACTTTGCCTATCTCGGCAACTTGGGCGGTGGTTAGCGCAAGTGAGTGACGTAGGTACTGCATTTCAATGGCGTTTAGGCCAAGAACTTTAGACATGGTGTTTCCTTTATTTAATTTGTAGCACTTTAGCTAACTTAGCTACGCATCCAAACATTTTCAGCCCATTCCCAGAATGTTTCCCAGCTGTCCTCTTCTATCTCACCGTCTTGCCATAACTTCACTTCACCTTCTTGGCTGATAAAGAAAAAAGCATCGCCACGTTGGCAGATAGGGACAAATTCACGCGGTAAGCCGATAGACCATGCGTAGGCTGCTACTTCTGGCAAAAAGGTATGGGAATGCGGATCGCTGGCTGTGACAGGCTCTAAACTGCCGACGATCACATCACTGGCTTCCATCAAGTACTCTTTTAAAGCCAGAGGCAGTGGGATTAAGATCTCTTCCTCGACTTCAACAATTTGTTCAAAGGTTGCAAGCTCTAACGGTACAGGAACCGTTTCGCTCATCTCTTGTAGTTGCTCAATGATATCGTTCATATTTTTTCGCGTGTGAAGACTATTGGGCGGGAGTATAGACTTTTATCTGACAAGTCACAAAAAGAGATGTGAGTTGCGGGGCGTATTTTGGGCCCCGCTTAGAGGTTTTAGGCTGCGGCTAGAATATTGGCTTGATCTAAGCGCTTATACCTAAGCCATGCCTTGTGGTAAAGCTTGTGTGACTGCTGGCGTAGCTGGACTATTTTTGCCGCTTCTAAATCATCAAGTTGTCGTAATTGATCTGCGGCATTAGCTTGGATCTGCTGCACTTGTTGGTATACCTCATGTTCATCGCCACTTTTTATCTCTGCGATATCTGCCAAGTGCAATTGGATCTCGGCAATCATCTGTGACTGAGGCAATCTAACCAGCAAGTTGAGATCACGATAACCAGACTCTTTTGGCTCAGCAAAGCGGTTTTTAACTTGAATGATTTGGCTATCAGTTTTAACCAGTGCAAATGCTTGCATCAGGTTTTGTATATCGTTGCTGACAATGCTTGCCCTAACCAGATCGGTAAGTTGGCTAGCATCACCATCGAGTTTGTTTCTGACTTTAGCTTCTGCTCTTTCGCGAGTTTTTACATCAGCGAGAATCGATTGGGTTTGAGTTTGCTCGGTAATGTGGTTTAGCAAATGCGCCAGCTCTTGCTGAGCGCTTGAAGCGTTTGCGTAAAGAGAGTTTAAGTCTGCGCTAGTTTGCCTTGGTTGTTGATACTGTATTGATTCGATAGCGGTGAGGCCATCTAGATCATTGGAAAATGCCAGTTTAGCGTTATAGCTACCTTTTGAGGTATTGATATCGTGTTCGAGAGGCACTGCTTGTGCGAAGGCTGAACGGGTCGAAAGTAGCAATAAGAAAATGAAAAATGTTCGTAATATCCGATTCATAGCTATCCCTTTTAATGGCTGTAGACCTATATCAAATCTGATTGCCTCTCTGGTATAGAAGAGGTACTGCGAATCAGATTTGGTATTAATCTAACCTGTGGATACTGAAGCTATGCTGAATGGCAAATTAACATTTATTCATAATCAGATGTGTGAGCGGATTAGCAAAAAAAAACCGTTGAATGAACTTGTCATCAACGGCTTTTTTATCGCTAATTACGGCGGTTTATATTGCTGTAATTACCAAATTTTAACGCGCTTTTCTGGAGCAATATACATAGCATCACCAGGTTTCACGTCATAAGTGCTGTAAAACTCTGGCATGTTTGAAAGTGCGCCAAGTGAGCGGAACTGTGCAGGTGAATGTGGATCTGTCGCAACGCGATTACGCATTGACTCTTCTTTGATTTTTGCACGCCAGATCTGGGTGAAACCAATGAAGAAACGTTGATCGCCTGTCAGGCCATCAATCACAGGTGCCTCTTGACCATTAAGTGATTTCTTGTACGCACGGTAAGCGATGGTTACACCAGAAAGATCACCAATGTTCTCACCAAGTGTTAGTTCACCATTAACGTGCAGGTCGTCAAATACGGCGTAATCATTGTACTGATCGATTAGGGCTTTACCGCGAGCAGAAAACTCTTTCAAGTCTTGCTCTGTCCACCAATCACGCATATTGCCTTCACCGTCAAACTTAGCGCCTTGATCGTCAAAACCATGACCCATTTCATGACCAATAACCGCACCAATACCACCGTAGTTAACCGCATCATCAGCTTCCATATTAAAGAATGGAGGCTGCAAGATTGCGGCAGGGAATACGATTTCATTCATGGTTGGGTTGTAGTAAGCATTAACCGTTTGCGGAGTCATATGCCATTCCCACTTGCGAATAGGGCTACCGAGTTTTTCTAGCTCGTTCTCATGGCTCAGCTCGCTTGCGCGCAGGTTGTTGCCGAACAGGTCGTTAGCTTTGATGGCTAGCTTATCGTAGTTTTCCCAGCGATCAGGGTAACCAATCTTAGGATCAAACTTAGCTAACTTATCTTTAGCAGCGACTTTAGTGTCAGCACTCATCCACTCTAGTGACTCAATGCTATCGCCGTAGGCGCCACGTAAGTTCTCAACCAAAGTCTGCATGCGTGTCTTAGCTTCTGGCGCAAAGTGGCGCTTAACATAGACTTTACCTACTACTTCACCAAGCAAACCGTTGACTGAAGCGACACCGCGCTTCCAGCGTGGTTGTTGCTCTTCTTGGCCATTAAGTGTTTTAGAGAAGAACTCAAAGTTTTCAGTATCTAGTTCTTCACTTAGGCTACTTGCTGCATGTGTCAGTACTTGCCACTGCATGTAGGTCTTCCAAGTATTTAGGTCAGTCGTCTTGATGACTTCATTCAGTCCTTGGATAAAGCTAGGCTGGTTGATGATGATGTCAGCTTGCTTATCTGCACCAAGAGTAGTCAGGTAACCATCCCAGTTGATATCAGGTGCAAGCGTTGGCAGATCTTTAACTTGATATAAGTTGTAGGTCTTAGTGCTATCACGAGTTTCAACGACATCCCAATGCTTTTCAGCAATTGATGTTTCAAGAGCCAGTACCGCTTCAGCGCTAGCTTTAGGGTTAGCAAGACCTGCAAGGGTATACATCTTTTCGATGTGTGCTACGAATGCCTTACGGATATTTACGAAGCGCTCGTCTTGGTTAAAGTAGTAATCTTTTTCTGGCAGGCTTAAGCCATACTGCCAGATATGTGTTGCATAACGGCTAGAGTCTTTCGCATCGACACCGATGTAAAATGCCATTGGCGTGCCGCCGCCAATCACTTGGCTACGAGCAAAATAAGTCACTAGCTCATCTTTATTCTTAATGGCACTGACTTTATCAAGTTCGCTCTGAATTGGTGTCACGCCCAATTTATTGAGTGTTTCAACATCCATGAATGAACGGTAAAGATCAGCCACTTTTTGCTCATCGCTACCAGCTTTAAGGTTAGGGGTTGCAGCGACTTCTTCGATAATGGCTTTTACGTCATCACGTGATTTTTCACGAAGATCATAAAATGCACCTGTGCTAGTGCGATCGCTCGGGATAGTGGTGTTCTTAACCCAAGTGCCGTTTACATAAGAGTAAAAGTCATCTTGTGGGCGAACTGATTTATCGAAGTTGGCAAAATCGATGCCTGAAGTTAGTGCTTTTTGCACGGCAACTGCGGCTTCTGTTTTGCTTGTTTCTGGTGCTTTAGTGGCTGTAGTGTCGCTATTGCAAGCGCTTAGGCCTACGATAAGGGAAGCGCATAAGCCCCCAACGAGTACTTTTTTCATTTTTCTTCCTTTATATACCGTCAATTTTTTTGTTTTATAAATCAAGCGATGCACTTGTGCTTTTATCTAGATAGCACAAATTACATTGGGTAACACATGTTAAGGTTTTTCAGGCTTTGTGAATACGGTTTGGGGGTAAACTTACCGACTAAATTGAATCAACATGTGTAAGAAAAGGTTTCCTGAACTATTTACCGTCTAAATTTGTCGATGTTTATTAGCGCATTAAGTTATGAATGCCTCTACAGCAGTGATAAACGTAGCCTTAAGTATTGGCAAAACTTTGCCCTTTACATCTGTAGCCCTCATAATGTCGGCCATTATGATCATATAGCTGAGTATTACTGTGCGTTTAGATAAATTTATTTGTGAGTCAACTTCCCATTCTCGTGTTTCTGCGAAGAAAGCACTGCATCGTGGGGATGTCACTTGTAATGGTGAGGTGGTTAAAACTTCAGGTTTTAAAGTGACTGACGAGCACGAAATTCGTTTAGAAGGTGTGATACTAAAAGTTATCGGCCCGCGCTTTATTATGCTCAATAAGCCTGTTGATACTATCTGTTCAACCATAGATGAAGAGTATCCATCAGTTATAGGCTTGCTTGATGTGATTCGTCCTGAAGATCTGCATATTGCAGGTCGTTTAGATGCAGATACCACAGGGTTAGTACTTATCACCACTGACGGCAAATGGTCACACAAGATTACTTCACCAAAGAAAGAGTGTGGCAAGCGTTACTTGTTAGAGACTGCTGACCCACTAACTGAAGATTTAGTTGAGCAGTTTGCTACTGGGCTGCAACTCAATAATGAAGATGGTCTAACTAAGCCTGCCATACTTGAACTGTTGGGTACTCATCAAGCACGTTTGACCATTACTGAAGGTAAATACCATCAAGTTAAACGTATGCTGGCAGCTGTCGGTAACAAGGTGACTAAGCTTCATCGTGAAGTTGTTGGAGAGATAGAGCTTGATAGCACGCTTGAGCTAGGTGAATGGCGCTTTCTAACAGAGAGCGAAATTAATTCTGTTAAGTAAGATTTTTAGCGGTTTCACTATTGTTCGGTGGTACAGATTAATTGTGACGGTCTGATTAAGCTTTATTGGAAATAAGCCAATCAGACCTCATTTTTCAGTTCCATACCAACGTTATGACCATACTTAATGCAATTGGCATAAGCCATATTGCAGTCGCTCATTTTTTACTAAATAAAAAATGAGCGAAGGCCATTCTTGAGTGTTCTTAAAAGCCAAAAACACTCCTTCAGGCGAGTTTTAGAGGCTCTGATGCTGCGTTAATGAACTTGAACGTAGAATAACTATGCTCTTCATTCATTGCGAACCACATGACCTAGCATGTTCCTGACATGCTTAAGGCATTCCCTCCATCCCTGGAGGTCAGACGTGGTGAATGTCATTCATGCACGACTATATGGTCTATTTTGTTCCATACAAAATCAGACATTCCCTCCCTCCTTGGAGGTCTGATATAGGAGGTACGAGACCAAGGATGGTCGAAGGTAGAATAATGCAGGAGCAATTATCGAGAGTAACGCAGGAGCAGTTACCGAGGAGCATTTAATGACCTTACCTCAAAGCCGCTAAACTCTCGCTGAGCGATCAAATCTTTATACTAATTGGTATTAGACAACGCTATATTGCCACTAATGGTAGAGGCATTGAGGTTAGCGCTGCCATCTCCCGCTTGAAATTTAAGGTACGTTTGCGGGGAATATTGTTCTTTTGAAACCTGATCATTGCTTAGCTTGTTTTTGATCGTGCCACCTGGGCCGCCATTGATGTTGAATGATACGTTGACCTCGCTGGTAAAGTGGACTTCGATATCACCACTGACACTGCCTAGTTTTGCTTTGTCAGTAAGTTTGCCAACTGAAAGCTCAATGTCGCCGCTAACGGTTTTTATGCTAAGACTGTCTACATCACCTAATGCTACAGTCGCATCACCAGAGACTAATTCGACTGATATTTGATCAGCACGGCTATTTGCGGTGAGTTCACCGCTGACTAGGCGATAAGCCACTTTTCCTGAACTATCTGTATCTTTTATCTCGCCAGAGACGGTTTCAAGCATGACTTTACCGCTCAGTGCACGGCTGCTGATATCCCCAGAAACAGTATGTAGCATCACTTTATCTTTTAGCTGGCTGGCTTTTATATCGCCACTGACCGAACTAATATCCATCTTTCCGTTGAAAGCATCAATACGGTAGTTGGCTGAAACGCCCTCAGCTTGCAGCTTTATCTGCTGAGGTAGCATGATAGTGAGATTGGAGCCATCTTTGTTGTTACCGTTGTACTGTCTAGGCATCTTGTCTTCGATCACCACATGGCTACCATTAACAGTAAAAGTTAACCCTTCGCTTAACTCGTCGAGCTCACCTTTTACAGAAACTTGGTTCTTATCCCAAGATTTAAAGACAACATCTCCTCGTTGGACATTGACGCTGACCTTAGCTTGGCCTTGGAGCGACTGTGTTTGATCGACGGTTTCTGCTGCGAGTATCGTTTGGCTGAAGATAAGCGAGGTTAATGCTAAACCGATAAGTGGTGTTCTATTCATATTAGTGCTCCCTGATTTTTGTCTGCAGCAGGTAATTTTTGACCTTGCTGTAATAACTCAATTTCTCGTTGTTGGGTCCAAAGCCACAGTTGCCATAGCTCTTTGTCATTGGGGGTTTTCTTTAGTGTTTGGTAAATTTTTTCAGCGGCTTTTCTGAGTTGTTCAATGCCCTTATTGAGTGGTAAGCCCAATTCAGTTGATTGCCAGTTAACTTTCTGACTTTGTTCTAATAAAGCAACTTGTTGCTCATGTTCTCGCTTTATATCCGCAAGTGTTGTTAACAGTGGTACAGTTACTGTTTGCGCGGTATAAGTGGGCGTGATAGCGCTGTTATTCCATAGTGTTGTGCCAATAACTGCACAGAGGAGTACCACGCTTGCAACGGCAACTCTGCGCCAATGATTCGGCTGGTTGTATTCCGGTTTATCCAGTTGCTTTTCGATATCAGTCCACAGTTCCCGCTCAGGCGTTAATGTGTTGGGCGTTTGTGCGATCAACTGCTGCAATTTATCTTGTGAATGGCTCATTTCTATACCCCTGTTAACCATCATTTAATCCAGCATTTCAGCTAATAACTTTTGTGCTCTATGGTATTGCGCCTTACTAGTTCCCGAAGCGATCCCCATAAGCTGACCAATCTCTTGGTGTTTGTAACCTTCAAGTGCATGCAGTACGAACACTATTCGGGCTCGTTCAGGCAAGCGCACTAAAATTTTATCGAGATCTTCATACTCATCATTGACCGTTTCGACATCTGTGTCGCTGGCAGTAAATCGAGACCAAAAAGAGCGGTGCTTTTTAAGGCTGTTTAGCGCCTGATTAACCGATAGGCTGTGCAGCCAAGTGGTGAACTGGCTTTGCCCTTTAAACTGAGGCAGCTTTTGCCACAAAGTAACAAAACAGTCTTGGGTGGCATCTTCTGCTAATGCAACTTGCCCTGTAATGCGAAAGCACAGTGCATACACTCGTTTATGGTGTTGCTGATAAAGCTGCTTAAACGCTGCTTTGTCGCCTTTTTTGGCGCTATCGATAAGGTCCGGTTCATTAAATGAACTCTGTTGTAAGACCTTCAATTGTGCTGTCACTACATGTTCCTTATGTGCCTGCCGATATAGATAAGACAAAGCTAACCTATAAAAAGGTTTAAACAGAAATAAAATAAATATTAAATGGGTAGTATTGCTGAAGCGATAGCGGGCTTAAAGAGGGGGCTAACAAGGTTTGATGGGGCTGAGAGGCAACCCCATTTTTGTAGCTATTTAGTCTTGGCTTACTTTTTCGTAGACCAATTGTGCGCCGACAAGGTCTGAAAGCGCTGTTCCAACAGTTTTAAATAGGGTGATTTGCTCTGCACTTTCCCTTGCTAGAGTTCCAGAACGGCATAATTGAGCCAACTCGCCTTTTACTTCATCGAGGGAGAATACGCCTTCCGCGACAGGCAATAACAGTTCACCTGCTTCAGCAAACACATTGATTTTCGAATCAACAAATACTGCTGATTTTTGAATTAATGCCGAGTCACACTCGCGACGATCATGGTTATGATTACCGACAAAATCGGTATGGGTGCCTGCTTGTACCCACTCTGCTGGGAATAAGGGAGTTGGTGAGCCTGTTGCGCAGCTAATTATATCTGCTTCACGTACGCTAGCTTCTAGGTCTTCGCAGTAGATCACCTCGATATCACTGCGCTTATTACGGATAAGCTCAATCGTTGCTCGGGCTTTGACTTCACTGCGACCCCAAACCTTAATCTGCGTGATTGGCCGAACACTCGCATGGGCAAGCGCCATAAATGAAGCCAAGTTACCGGTACCACATACTAGTAACTTATTAGAATTTTCACGGGATAAATACCGGCTGCCAAGTGCTGAAACCGCTGCTGTGCGCCAGTAGGTTACACTGGTGCCATCAACTAACGCTTGTGGCTCACCGGTTTCGCGGCTAAAAATAAGGATTTTGGAATAGAGGCTAGCCAAGTTTGGATCTTTTTTAGGGTTGCTTGGAAAGTAGGTAAAAGCTTTTACTGCAATGGTTTTTTCGTTCCACGATGGCAGCACGGCAAAAGCATCACTGTGACTGGTTGATTCATCAAGACTAAAAACTTGGCGTTGTGGCATTCCCGCGGGTCGAGAAAATGTTTCATCGAGTGCATCGACAAGCTCTTTGAAATTTAAGGACTGATGTACAGATTCAGCAGTTATGACTTGCATGATGGTCTCTTAATAATTAAGGTATATTTTATATTATTTTGCTTGGCTTGCTAGAATGAGTCAATCGACATTTTATATGGATATAAGCTGCATTAGCTTGGATACAGCAAAAGAAGTGCTGTAGTGCTATCTACTTTGTTAAGCATTGTTCTGTGGTATGGAAGATATATTGGGTGGTGCTCTGGCATCAGTGCTCTATACCTAACATTAACAAAATCAGTGCTTTGCGGTTGTCGACTTAAAGCGGTATTTGCTGAGTATTACGGTTTTATTAAGTTTTTATGGTTTAAATGGTTAAATGTGCGGCCATATATAACGTAATGTTGTAGAATCGCGGTCATATTTAATATTGCTCATAAGATGTTTTTATCTTGCTGTTGGGGGTTATATGTTGATCCGTCATAAGTTACTTTTAAGTGCTGTGCTATCTATAGCAGCGCTTGCTGCTATGTTTGGTTTGCAGCTTTATTTTGGCCAAGTCCAGTCTGAACTTTCTAAAGCATCACAAGAGATCTCTAGCCTTAAAAGTGAAGTGTTAAGTCTGCGCAGTGATGAAAAAGATTTCCTATCTCGATTGGATCTTAAGTATGTCGACAGACACCAATCAAATCATAATGATATTAAAGCACTGACCCAAGATCTCAATCAAGCGTTTACTCGATATGGCATTCCTACAGAGGCGCTGACTACATTTAACAATGACTTGAGCCTATACAGTAATACATTTAAAAATGTCGTTGCACTAAACCAACAGATAGGTTTAACCCCTAAATCTGGACTATATGGCACGCTGCGCAGCGCTGTTCATCAGGTTGAGTCCTTGGTAAAGCAATATGACGAGCCGCAATTAATGGTGCAGATGTTACAACTTCGTCGAGCAGAGAAAGACTTTATGCTTCGACGTAGCGATAGCTATATCGCTAAATTTGATGCCGGCATGAGTCAGTTTAATAGCGTGTTATCGCAATCGCTTTTAGAGGAACCTTCAAAGCAAGGTATTGCAAAGTTCATCAAGCAATACAGTGCTGACTTTAAGCTATTAGTGGTCAAAGAGCGTCAACTTGGCCTCAGTATCACTCAAGGGGAAATGGGCAAACTAAGGCAAGCGGTTGCCAACACCGACAGTGCGCTGAATCAACTTGAATCTTTAGCGCGAACAGCCATTGAAGAAAAAGAGAACTCGGCATTTATCTTAGGCTTATCTATTGCCGTGTTAATTGCACTCGCTTTAGTTGGTGCAACTTTTGTTATTATTCGCAGTATTATTGACCCAGTGAAGCAGATCACTGCGGTAATAACTCATATTGAAGAGAACAAAGACTTGTCGATGCGCTGTGATGACAGTAGTGATGATGAGCTTGGGCAGATAGCTAAACACTTCAACAGTATGGTTGAGAGCTTTCAGGAGCTTATTGAGCAGGTGACAACCTCGGTCGATACCATGAACCAATCTTGCCAAGACCTCGCCAGTAATGTGAATAGCGCTTCGCAAGGGGTCAGCAGTCAGTTAAATGAAACTGACATGGTTGCAACCGCTGTGACCGAAATGGGCGCGACTATCGAAGAGATTGCTAAAAATACTGAGCTAGCTGCTAATAAGGCCAGTAGTACACATCAGAACGCTCAACTTGGCCAGCGTGGTGTAGAACAAACTATTGAAAAGATAGAGTCATTAGCATCTCAAATTAATGAATCTTCAATCGTTGTTAATGAACTTGAAAAAGATAGTGAAACCATCGGCAGCGTATTAAGCGTGATTAAGTCTATTGCTGAGCAAACAAACCTACTCGCTTTAAATGCAGCGATTGAGGCTGCGCGTGCAGGGGAGCAAGGAAGAGGCTTTGCTGTCGTTGCCGATGAAGTGCGTAGTTTAGCCTTGAGAACACAAGAGTCTACTGAAGAGATATCTAATATTGTGCAGACATTGCAGAGTCGAACTCGCTCTATTGTGCAGGTGATGAACGCGAGCCGAATTCAAGGCGATGAAAGTGCTGTACAAGCGGCTTCAGCTGGTGATCTACTGCAACAAATAAACAGTGATGTTACTAATATTATGGATATGAGCACTCAGATCGCTGCGGCGATTGAGGAGCAAAGTATGGTGGCGACAGAGGTAAATAAAAACGTGGTGGTGATTAGAGATATTGCTCAAGCCACTGCCGATACTGCCGCTGAAAACTCTGCAGCAACAGAAAATGTAAAAGAGCGAGCTGAGTTCTTACAACGTGCAGTGAGTAAATTCAAAATCTAACATTATGCTCTGAACAATAAAAAAGGCTAGCTTCATGGCTAGCCTTTTTTATGCTGCTTGTTTAAGGGGGGGCTCTAGGGATAAGACGCATTGGTGCGGCGTCACTCAAGTAAGCCTCATCCACCTGATCAAGTTTATTATAACTAATCATCTGTCTGATCCCGTCGATATAAGCCTGTCCTCTTTCAGAGTATTTATCCAAGGTTCCAGCCAGTTCCATACCGGTTATTGGCGAGTTACTCGCTCTTAAGCTCGCCCTTAAGCTGCGTAGTTTCTTATAGGCATTATTGGTGTTGAGATTAAGCATATATCCTTCAACAGACGCTAACGGTGTATCAAAACGAGCTAAGCCATAATTGCCTAGTTCTTTTCGTTGTTGCTTGGGGATCATGCCGTTACCACTAAAGTCCCATTGGCCGAAAAATGCATTGCCCTCGATAGTAAACCTTGAGGTTGCCCAGCCACTTTCTTCCGCTGCTTGTACCAATACCAGTGATGGCGGCAGAATATCTATCTCTTCAAGTAATTGCTGTCGCTGTTGTTCGGTTATGGGTTGTTCAACGCTCTTAATTAGTCGGTATTTTACTGCGATATTGAGCAATACTATGTCATCTAAAGGAGCGGATTCTATTAAGCGTCTCTCTAATAGAATATTCTCGTTAGCCATTAATATTAATGGCGCAAGTAATCGAAAGAACACCATCTTTTTTTGTTGGACAGGTATTTGATTAGAGGTTTGTTGCCAGCGCTCACTGACTGAGTCGAAGGTTAGCCTAGGTACTTCTCGGTTGCCTGCTTGCCAACTTTTGGTATTGTAATTGAGTGAATCAAACAGCGCAGACAGTTCGTCAAGAGAGTTAATTTGAATATCTTTAGGAGCCTTTGTTGGTCTATCATCAGAGATATTGATAAAGCTCATTTGGGTCTGAGTAGACCCCTCTTTAGTGGCAAGATCTGCAGCAACAAGATGATGTTCAGAGTTGGTGCTGGACTGTTCACTGCTGTTTTTATTGACCGTTTCACTAGGCGCTTTGTTAGTTTTTTTTACAGTCTCAGCGGTATTAACGACAGTACTGTCTTTGTCTGGGCTAAATTGAGAGTTGGCTGCGTAAACTAGCAATAAAATGGTAGCGGCAAGTAGCGCGAGTTGTACTTGAGGTTTTCTAAGCATCTAAGCGTCCTTTGGTTGCTTTTATTGAGCACTAGCAAATGGGTAGGTACAGTCTAAACGTAGTCGAATATTGGCCAATATTCTTGATTTTTTACTTACTTAACACCGTACTATCAATGCGTGCAGCATATCATTGTCAACCTTAATACGAGGTTAATAAAGCGTGAATTGCACCAGTGTGATCGCTAAGTGGTTAAGGAATTGGGGAGGAGAGCTGGGCAAGTTAGTTATGATTAAGTGGAGAAAGCTCGGCGTGATAGCCGAGCTTTAGAGGAACGAGCTATTGGCTTAAATCAACAGCGACTTGTTGTGAGTAATACAGGGCGACATCTTTCATCTGCGTCTCAGACAGCATGCCTGCTTGCGCTTGCATAATAGGGTTTACTCTATCACCACGCTTAAACTGTACTAACTGTTTAAACAGGTAAGCGCCTTTTTGGCCTTTTAAGTTAGGGTAGGTCGTCATCATCTTTAGCATGGCATCACCGTGACAAGCGATGCAGCGCTGATTGGCAAGAGTTTCGCCTAAACTCGCATCTGCTTGATAGCTCAGGACGTTGCTGGCTAACCCTAACTGCTGCAGCGCCAGTGTATCTTTGAAAGAGTTATCCTCGGCGTACACGTAACCTGAAATCATTGCTGCACTGGCTAAACTGGTGTAGGTCAGTATTTTTAGTAAATATTGCACGTTAATGCTCCTTGTTCGCAGATGAAAGCTTTGCAGGCATAGGTGGCATTTGCTCAGGAGTTAAAGGTTTACGCCTAAAAATTTTCATATCAATGCCAGTTTCATTGTAATAAGTTTCAAGGTAGTCAAGTACAGGTTCCCAAGTATCAGATAAGTCCCAAAGCCCCTGTGTATCAATCATCCACTGAATGGTATCGCGCCACACTTCTCGACTACCGACATTTTGCGGGATGATTAGGCTGGTATGACAGGCGTTACACTGCTGTTTAACCACTTCCCACCCTGGTGCCATAATGAGCCCAGTGGTTGGATCAACAGGATAGTTTTTGACTTGATTTGCGTCGGCGGCCATCACTGCAGGGATAAACATCGTGCTTAGCACTGCCATAAACAATAGTGCTTTTCTCATCATACAACCCTTACTGCTACACGATGACAGCCATTGAAAAGGTAACCTTTGGGGTTCCACTGTGGTTGAACCATAGGCTGCGTATCGCCTTTGCTGTCAGTCGCACGGGCCCACACTTCGTAGTAACCCGTCTGAGGTAGCTTTAGCTCGATACTCCATTGCTGCCATGCCATAGGATTAACCGCTTTACTTAACGCTGCAGTTTGCCATGTTGTGCCATAGTCATAGCTGATCTCGACCTTAGACACATCACGTGTGCCGGCCCAAGCGTGACCGCTGACTTGCAGTGTATCGCCCAAGGAGAGTTCACGACCCGTTTGCGGGGCTGTGATAAGTGATTTGACGATCATCTCTTCAATGATTTTAAAGTCTTTGTTGTCGACCTTCTCACCTGGTGCTACGGGGTGCTTGGGGACTTGATAAGCAGGCGCTGCCATTTTCTTACCGTCATGAACGCGATCTCTAACCCCCATACCTACTGCGCACTTCTGCGACACTGAACCTGGACGACCACCAAAGACTATTCGTAGTGGGTAGCCATGCATATAAGGGATATCTTCGCCATTCATCCCCCAAGCTATCATGGCATTCTCATTCATCGCTGCCTCAATGGGAACGCCGCGAGATATCGCGGCGCCTTTGCCGCTAATATGCTTATCAGCACCATAATGAGCGGTATATACGGCGTCACTTTTAACGCCGCAATCTGCTAGGACATCTTTGACTAGCACTCCTGTCCATTCTGCGCAGAAAACAGCTGTATTACTCCATTGGTTACCTTTGGCATTAGGATAGAAGTTTTCTCGGCTATTGCCGCCACACTCCAATACCAGTTGCTGGGTGACTGTTTTGAATTTCTTTTTAAGTTCAGCAATGGTGTAGGTTTTTGGCGTTTCAATTGACTCACCATCAACGGTGAACTCCCAGGTATCGGCATCTATTTCTGCAAAGTTAGGCATCTGTCCATTCCAGCGGATAAACGCGATATCAGCAGGTGTTTTCGCTGGCGCAAGCAAGTGTTCGGGTGGAAATGCATTCAATGGACTTGAGTTGAGCACTTTAAAATGGCTAGGGAGATCTTCCGCTTTTGACCAAGTCACCGCAGAAACATCGAGCGGCGCCATACCTGCAGGACGGTTTTGTGCGAAAGCCCAGCTTGTAGGAAGCATAGCTGATACAGAGGTAGCAACAGCACCTTTTAGAAAATTACGTCTATCGATAGCCATTAGTGTTGTTCCTTTCCAGTATTGAAGTAGTTTGCCATCTGCTGCATCTGCTTTTCGTTAAGCAGTTTTGCGACCTTGCTCATTGTCTTATCCGGCCGTTGACCCGATTTGAAATGCTTTAATTGTTCGACCATATAGGCTGCATTTTGTCCCTTTAGATTGGGGATTGAGCTGTAATTGTTACTACCATCTTCACCATGACATGCGATACACATGTGCAGTAATTTCTGATCGTCTTGTGCTTGCGATGATGATATTTGTCCGGCAAGCGGTGCGAGTACAAAAATAAACGCAGCTAACTTAATTTTTATAACACTCATAAATAGCCCTTTTCGGGGGAAATAATTATTTTCACAAAGTGAATGAAGCCCTTTTTGTTTCGTGATCTTGATGACTCACGTGCTTTAGCGATATATAGGACTCTCATGTTTTGTTAATAGGTACCAAAAGCTTGGTCAGCGATTGAGATCGTAAAATTACAGATAAATGTGATCTATAGCCTGTAAAAAGTTATAAAAAGTTCTAAAAGAACCTGTTTTATCGATTTAAAATAGCCAATGACGCACTTTAGTATCGATAAATTCGAATCTAAAACAGTGGGAGATAGTTTTTGCTGGGTTATTGAACTTGTCGTTATAGCTTGCTAGGAAACCAGCTTTTTGTTTGGGCGAGGTTGGAAACAGGGAATAAGCGCATTTTTTAGTCATTGTCGACGAAAGAGTCGTGGTGTTTCAATGATGATTGAGAGGGGGTAACGGCGAGTGAACCGTCATTTTTAAAGGTTTAGTCGATGTATGGGTTTATATTGAACTCCAAGAATCGTTACAAAAATAGCGCCTAAATCAAAGTAAGCTTGAACGGCTTACACTTGCCCTAAGCGGATCTCTTTTTGGAGTGTTGTCCAGTTGATCACACCAACTATATTGTCTGCATTATCTTGATATATGTAGACCTCACCGCGTCGCTCTTTAGACAAGCACAGGTAAACCTCATTAAGGGTGGCTGTATCTGCTATCCCCTGGATCGGATGTCGAGTTAAGGTGGTGGCGGTATCACTGGCCTGCAGTTCAAGTTGGATCATCTCTACTTCGTTGTTGGTATTACGTGCCAATACCGAGCGACCTTCAGCGCGTTTTAGCACCTCTAATAGCAACTCATCATCGTCGCGAACAATCACAAATCGCTTATCCATAAGGTGGCGAACACCCACCTTTTGTAGACCTAGATTCACTGGCGCAACTTTATAACCAAGCCCCATTATTTCAAGTTGCTTGAAGAAAATTGATTTGGTTTTAAACCCTTGGTGTGAGATTAAGAACGCAGGAATAACGACAAACATAGACGGCAAAATGATAGAAGCGTTATCAGTCAATTCTATCAGCGCTACTAGAGCGGCCAGTGGTGCACTTAAACAAACTCCCATCATGCCTGTCATGCCAATAATGGTGTAAAGACCAATATAAGGCGCAATCGATGGGAACCAAATAGCACAAATTAAGCCGAGTATTGTACCGAGCAGGGCGCCTATGCCATATAAAGGGCCGATTAAACCGCCAGGGATCCCAAGTCCAATTGCAGCTATCGTGGCCACCATCTTGCCAATGAGTATGGCGCTTAAAAATAAAATACTTGGGTGCTCACTAATTGTTTCTGCAATGGCCAGTTCGCCGCTACCAATGGCTTGCGGTAACACTAGTCCAACTAAAGTCGTAATCGCACCTGCCAGCAGCAGCCTTTGCATTAATGGCCACTTTTGACCCATTGCAGTAATGCTCAGTAGCGAGCGGTTAAAAAAGGCCGCAATACAACCCAGTACAACGCCAAATAGTGCCAACAGTGGGTACTGGCTAAGGGGAATGACTGCTGCACCTATTTGTTCAAACTCATGCACATTACCAAAAACTATCTGACTGCTTAATGCGCCGCAAATAGCAGAGATCATTACTGGGAAAAAGTAGTGAATTTTGTACTCACGCAGCACCACTTCAAATACAAAAATAACCGCTGCTAACGGCGCATTGAAAATGGCAGCGATACCCGCAGCGATACCGCTGGCACACATAATGCGAACACTATTGTCGGGCAGTTTGAATTTTTCAGCTAATACACTGGCACTGACGGCGCCGAGATGAATGGCTGGACCTTCACGGCCAACAGAGAAGTTAGTTGCTAGGGCAAACAGCGCTTGAAAGAACTGACCGGGGGCTGATTGCAGTGGAATTTTGCCATAATGCAATTTAACGCGATGAATTACATAGGCAATTCCCATGCGTTTATATCGTTTAGATCCCATTTTTGCTACACCCCAGATCAAAAAAGATCCGAAAAGCGGCAATAATACTCGCCAGTCATCGATGATATCCGTAAAATTCAGAGCCTGAGTCTGGGTATAGGTGTCAAACCAAACTAAGAGCAATCGAAAAAGCAGGATGACACCTGATGCAAACAAAGCAAAAAGCAACGCTAGCACACACAGCTGAACACTGACCTTCGCTTGTGAAAGCGTGTCTTTAAGTTCAGTACTTAGGTACTTTTTAGCTTGCTGCTGCATTTTTACGATTGTTTGATACACAGACATTTCCAAAATTTTTGATTGTCACATTTGCTTTCAAGTGTGATTCTTTTATTAAGGGGCTGTTACTTAATGGCAAATTATCATCGTTGGCTCGATCGCTTGCAAGTGATAGAGCGACAATTTCGAACTTCAGGTACATATTTATTCTTATTAGTGCTGACAGCCTTTGTTCTAGGGGCTTTGTGTTTTGATGTTGGCACACGTTACTTTGCTGCTGAAGTCGAACAGCAGGCTGATACAAGCTCTGAGTTTGCAGCTGAATTGAAAGAGCTGGCAGACCTATTAGCCGCGCGAAATATTGAACTGGCTTTGGAAAAGGCTGCCAATACAAACATGCAAGCCATGTTTATTGAACAAGAGGGCAAACAGAAGGAACTTTCTCGTGAGCTGGCATTTTACCGTAGCGTGATGGCGCCAGAAAATAATGCAGAAGGCATAGCCATTAATGGTTTAGAGTTAAAGCCTGAGCTGTTGCCGCGTCAGTACCGGCTTAAATTAGTGCTGACTCAGCTTGAAAAACGTCGGCGTTCAGTGTCTGGGCGCAGTGAAGTGAGCTTTATCGGGCTGCAAGATGGTAAAGCTAAAACCATTAAGTTATCTGAATTGAGTGACGCACCGTTTAAATTCAAGTTTACCTATTTTCAGGTGCTAGAAACAGAATTCACTTTACCTGAAGGCTTTATCTTGTCTAGAGTGACGGCAAAAGTCGTTGTACCAGCAAGTCGCTGGACTAAAGGGTCACAGACTGAACAGGAATATAGTTCACAAGAATTACTTGTGAATGAAAATGAGCAGAGCATATTACTTGAACAAAACGGTCAGGTATTAGATAATTCTGCACAGCAAATAGATGTAAGAGGTAGTAATGACTGAACAAGCTGAAGATGCTTTGCCAATTAGCTTTACTGATGCGGCGGCATTAAAAGTAAAAACCTTGCTCGATGAAGAAGAAAATGATGCCCTTAAATTACGTGTATACGTAACTGGTGGCGGTTGCTCAGGTTTCCAATATGGTTTCACTTTCGATGAGAAAGTAAACGAAGGTGACTTTACTGTAGAGAAGCAGGGTGTTCAGTTAGTTGTTGACCCTATGAGCCTGCAATACCTTGTTGGTGGTGAAGTGGACTACACTTCAGGCCTTGAAGGATCACGCTTTTTCGTGAAGAATCCAAATGCAACAACAACCTGTGGTTGTGGTGCAAGTTTCTCAGTTTAAGCAAGTCGCTGACTGAGATTTGGCGGATTGTGTTTCGCCCATTAAAAAAGCCGTCAATCGACGGCTTTTTTGTGCCTGCTAGGGGCTGGTGAGCTTTCACCTCGTGAGCGAAGCATCAACGTTCAAGCCTTGCCTTAAATTATTGAACTCATACAAGAACTCAGCTGGAAAGAACTGCACCTTATTTAACGCATAATATTGAGGTTAACTTCTCGGTTAAAATACAGACTGACTTTACGATTGAAGGCTATCCACACTTGTACAATCGCTAACACAATCAATATGCTAAATATTATCCAGTCTGGCACTTGAGCTTTAAAGCTACCGATAGCAAAACTTGAAGGACCCGAAGCTGCAAGGTTCTCTGGATCGTACAACACCACGGGCAATATGCTAACAATGGCGAGTTGTAATGAGGTGTACACTCGCAACATGATTAATGCCGCTTTTTGTCTGCCGATAAGTGCCAGCACCATAAACAGGGTCAATATACAAAACAGCGCCCCCTGTTTGGCAAATAAGCCACTTACTGAAATTATTACTAAAAAAGCAAGTAGCGCGATAAGCCGTTTTGGCATGTTCACTTTAGTCGGGGCGGCAGTATTGTTAGCGGTATTATTGGTTTCCACTTTTTAATCTCTTTTGCAGGCGGCAGGGAATAGAAGGCTAGCTAATCGCTAGCCATAAAACGATAGTAATTAGTGACGCTTTTTAGGGGCTAAACGCTCTTCAAGTTCGTAAGGTGGGATCACCACACCTAAGTCATCTTGTACTGGGAATACAGCTACAAACAAGTCATCATCCTGCATACCAGGCACCCAACGCTCTAACCACTCATCAACTGGAATGGCTAATGCTTGGCAATCTTTCCAGTCATCAACAGCCCAAAGTGCAGCAGCCTCTTCAGTTGGCCACATCGGGATGCAGTCTTCATCATCAGTGGTTAACATTACGCAACCGTCTAGATCTTGTAATGACCATAAGGTTTTGTGTTCTTTAACTTGCTCAACAAGATAGTCATAACGAGATTCTGGCGTCATTTCAGTAATTTGCTTTAAGCTTTTGCTTTTGTTGCTCATGGTGTACGTCTCTCAATTTTAAAGGGGGCGAGCGTAAGCTATGCACGCAATGCGCCGAATTGCTGTGGATAGTAACATTTCATGCCGGAATGAAAAAGAAAACAGAGCCGAATCGACTCTGTTTTGGGGATTGCTATGTTTTTGGGTTAAAGAACTTATAAATAACACCAGCGAGTATGGCGCCGATTATCGGCGCCAGCCAAAATAACCAAAGTTGAGACAGTGCCCAATCACCAACAAACAGAGCCGGCCCGGTGCTTCTTGCTGGATTTACAGAGGTATTGGTTACCGGAATACTAATAAGGTGAATAAGCGTCAGCCCAAGGCCGATAGCGATAGGGGCAAAACCTTTTGGCGCGCGCTCATCAGTAGCGCCCAAAATGATGATGAGGAAAAATAGCGTCATCACTAATTCACACACTAATGCTGCAGTTAAGCTGTATCCACCAGGGGAATGTTCGCCAAAGCCATTAGAAGCAAAGCCGCCAGCTAGGCTAAAGCCATCTTGGCCTGATGCTATTAGATATAGAATACCTGCACCTGCGATACCGCCCGATACTTGGGCGATAATATAGGGCGCAAGCTCAGATGCTGGGAAACGACCACCGGCCCATAGGCCAAATGATACCGCGGGATTGAGGTGGCAGCCTGAAATATGCCCAATGGCAAAGGCCATGGTTAATACCGTTAATCCGAACGCTAATGCAACGCCTGCGAAGCCGATACCTAATTCAGGGAAAGCCGCCGCGAGCACTGCGGCGCCGCAACCGCCGAGCACCAACCATAATGTACCGATAAACTCAGCCGCCATTTTTTGAGACATACTCATAAGTCTTAATCCTTTTTGATTTGACCGACATACCTCAATGAACCGACTGCGTGACTGAATCCATTATGTGGTTTTATTTAAAGTTTGCGCACTCGCTATTGAATATAAAGCATAATTTCAATATATGTTAATTTGATGAACGAAATGACGCTTGTCCAGTAGAGAAACAAGCGCAATGAGGGAAGATGAGGCTATTGGTCAATCATCTGCATTATTGTCGCAGCAATCCCGGTATTGTCTTGATGACCGATAAAGGCTTCATAGCCTTTGCCGTAGGCAAACACTTGAACATCTACAGCATCATGGCCACTGGTTGTCCAGCCTGTATAGGTCGCGGTATCAATGAGGTGTTTTAAGGCTTTTGTTAGATATTTCTGCGGCCTTTTCTGTGCTTTGGCAGTCATAATCGTTTCTGTAAGTTGCAGTTTTTGCTCTTTTGTCAGTGGCAATTGTGTCGTTTGTTGCCAAAAAACGAGAGGCTGCTCTGATCGCAACATCTTTTGAGCAATGTCGTTTGGCATCATTGTAACTTGCTTTAGCGCTTGGCCTTGCCATTGATAGGTGCCAGCTCGCCCCAAACTTAAGCCACCAGTTGAATGATCCGCTGTCATAACAAGCAGCGTATCTGGATGAGTATCGATATAGGCCTTTATTAACCTAACTGTTTTGGCTAAGTCATCCATCTCTGCCATGGCGCAACTGATATCGTTACTGTGACCACACCAATCAATTTGACTGGCTTCTACCATCATCACAAAAGGTTGTTTACGGCTGCTGACGAGTTGTAGTGCTTTGTCTGTCATGGTCATTAATCGTGTGGGATGTTTACTTCCTAATGCAGGGGCTAAGCCTTTGTCGGCAAACAATCCGAGTGCGGGTATCCTAGTCAATTGATTGAGTTGGTCAATGTCATCAATGTATTGGTATCCGTGCTCGATAAAACCATGAGTTAGATCTGTGTCATCACGGATAAAATAACGCTTGCCGCCGCCGAGCATGATGTCGGCGACAGGCTGGCCATTAATAAGGTTTGTTAGATAACTGTCGGCAATCTCGTCATAGTTGCGTCTATGCTCGTTGTGGGCCAAAAAGCTGGCTGGAGTCGCGTGGTTGATTTGTGAAGTGACTATCACTGCTGTTGTTTTACCAGCAGCCTTGGCTTGCTCAAGTAAGGTGGTTAATGGCTGTTGCTCTTTAGTCACTGCAATGGCGCCATTATAGGTCTTATGGCTGGTGGCTAGCGCCGTTGCAGCCGCTGCTGAGTCGGTGACATAAGTATCATCATCGGGGTAGGTACTCGACATGCCCACCAAGAGTTTGTCGAATATGGTTTGCTCTACCATTTTTGTAGAAGGGTCATCATTAAAGTAGCGGTAGGCCGAGGTATATGCTGGGCCCATACCATCGCCGATAACGTAGATTATGTTCTTTGGCACAACTAACTTTTGGGTTGCGGTTAGCTGAGTCGTGGTCGAATAAGCACTGAAAACAGTAAGTAGTAGCAAGAGTAATGCACAGGGCTTCAATAAGTACTGCATAGAGATATCCCTAAATAGAAACACGATAATTGTGTTTAAGTGGCGCTTAGGTTGATAGGTTTGAATGGGTCACATCCCGATTTATAGCAAACTCAACCCAATGCCTTTTAACGTAATAAAAATAGGCGTCAAGAATGACTCGAGACGCCATGAAAGGATGAGTTTAGAATTTCTGTGAGTAGCCGAAGAACACACTACGACCTACAGCGGAATAACTGCTGTTATCTTCCTCATAAAATGGCCAGCTGTTGTGCTCATCGTTACGCTCATCGTAAAGCGGCGGCATTTCATCAGTCAGATTTTTAACACCAGCAGTGAATTTACCATCCCATGGTGCGCTATAACTAAGCGTGAGGTTCAAAGTTTGATACGCATCTAAGGTGTCTGTGTAGTTATCCTCTTCATACTCTTCGCCATCGGCGTCAATAAGAGTAAAGGTGTCAGTGCCCTTAGCTTCGCCGGTGTAGTAGTAAGCTAAGGTGGCCGAGAAATCCGCCATGTTCCAATTTAGGCTTGCCTTACCTTTCCATTTAGGGAAGTAATCGGTTTCAGTTTGCTCTTCGATTTCACTTTCAACAGTCTCTTGATACTCTTTTTTGATTAAGTAAGAAGCACCAATTTTAAGCTTGAATTCACCCGCAACCGTTTCGGGGAATTGGTAGTTAAAGCTTGCATCAATACCTTCTGAGGCTTCATAAGCACTGTTAATAGGGCCTTTACGCATACACGCCAAGTTCTCAATACCGTCGTCATCAAACTCATTGAGGTAGCCAACAACATTCATTTTATCACAGCTAGTGTAGTTACCCGTTTGGTCGTACTGCGCTGGATCATCACGCATCTCATCTGTCGAGATCGTTTTAACAGCACCTTCAAGTTCGATATTCCACCAATCCAAGGTTAGATCGGCATTGTCGGTGATATTGGCGACTAAACCTATGTTCCAAAAATCACCTTTCTCTTCAGTCAGGTTGATATTGCCTGAACTAATACCATCATATTGATCTTCGTAGACCTCATCTGGGATTGTTGGATGAGGATATTCTGTTGAGCCAAAGCTGCGGGTGATGCCCGCGTAAAGCCTATGCATATCAGGGGCTCTAAAACTCTTGCCCCAGTTGGCGCGAACCAACACTTCATCAATTGGACGATACATGAGTCCCACCTGTGGAGTGGTTGCGCCGCCAACGCTAGAGTCGTCTAAGTAATGGTCGTAACGTAACGCCGCTGATAGTTCTAATGATTTTACTGCCGTGATATCTGCCAACAGTGGAATTTGTAGCTCGCCGGCTATGGCAACTCTATCTCTATCGCCTTTACCACCCGTGCCGCCCATACCGATATAGCCGCCGCTGGTGGTCGTGGCATCTAAGGTATCTTCATATCCTTCGCGTGCCCATTCTGCAGTGGTCGCAAAACCAACGGTACCTGCTGATAGTTCCATTAAGTCACCAGTAAATACAGCTTGTAGCTGGTGCATACTTGAATCTGATTCTTTAGTCGAGTCGCCAATCAATGACTCGGCTTGCTCTGTCGTCAGTTTGTTATTGGGGTACCATTTACTTGGGTTGGCATCATTTGGATCAAATGTGACCATATCGAGCAGCGCGTCAGCCTTAACCATGTGGTGATTTTGCTTCTCATATTTGTTGTAGCTGCTTGACCAGGAGACATCTAGCTCGTAATCACCAATTGCACCGTCGATACCAAATGAGATGGCGGCTTTAGTATTTTGAGTGTCATAAGTTCGTGTGCCAGGGTACTCTTCCATACGGCGACGCATTTGGAATTTGTTGTAGTCATCAAAGTCAGTTTTTTCATAGCTCAATGAGCCAGAAGCGCTATCTTCATAGATATAGGTGCCAAAGCCTTTTTCATCTTTGTATTTGGTGGATTCTTTGTATGACGCATTTACCATACCGTAAAGTTGCCAGTCATCATTAAGGTCATAGGTACTGCTGAGCACTAAATTGAGGCGGTCATAAGCCGACTGTAAGCCTCGATCTGCGTATTTGTCGTAGTAACAGTCGTACTTTCCAACTGGAGTGTATATACCCTTGTCACCAAAGAGATTGCTACATTGAGCTTGATCGACAGGACTATATTTATCACTGGTATAGACTTTATCGTAATCACGGACCCAAGACGCCCAACTTGATGCTGACGCATCACCGTACGGACCTGCGCCCCAGCGTGTCTCACCCTCGTCATCTTCATAATAAGCAGGGCTATAGAAAAGATCTCTTTGATAAGTTTGGATCTGTTTAACATTTTTATATTCGAGCATCACCAATGTTTGGCTATTCTCAGTATTAAATCCTTGTAGGTATGAGAGGTCGAGTTGCTCGCCGCCACCTTGAGTTGGGTCGTTATATTTTACTGCGACCTTAGCGCCTTCATATTCGGTTTTCAGAATGATGTTAACTACACCGCCAACGGCATCAGAGCCATAAATTGCCGATGCACCGCCAGTAAGGATCTCTATACGTGCCACTGCTGCGGTAGGGATATCTGATACATCGACAAAATTTGACGTGCCACCTGCAGCACTTGGAAAAGAAGCTTGGCGGCGACCATTTATGAGTACCAAGGTTCTGTTTGCGCCCATTCCACGCAGGTTAACTGAACTGGCACTATCGGTAAAACCATCACTTTCGCCATTTAATGAACCACCGGTATTGGCGATTGAAGATTGCAACACCTCCGCAATAGAGGTGAGGCCGCTATTAGCAATCTCATCTGCTGAAATAACAGTTACTGGAGCAACCCCTTCAAAGTCTGCTCGTTTAATGCGAGAACCAGTGACTTCCATTTTCTCCATAGGTTGATCGGCGTTTTTATCTGTCGCCGTTTCTGCTGCGAATGTGGTGGGTGTTATGGTGGCAAGCGCTATTGCCATGCTTAATATTGATCGTTTCATCAGTCATCCTTTAATGTTCGTTAGCCACTTCAATTGGGAGGTTTACGGGCTATTTTTTATAGGAGCTATCTGTTTAGGTGTGGTGCACCCCTGTCAATTTGCTCTGGGGATATTTGTAAATTCTTTGTTAATCATCAGCAATGTTTGCTATGTCGTTTCTTCGTTGTTTATATATCTATTTAATATCTATTTTGTTTTTAATTAATGAGTTACTATGTTTTTGATATGTGCTAAGCGTGTTAACGATATGATTACTTAGGCTTCAATAGCAGAGTTGCTGTGAGTCTACGGATAACTTAATCAAATGGCTTAAGAGGTAATATGACAACAGTAAAGCTAGGGATTAAGTTTGAGCTTGGTAGATGCGTTGTTGATCCTAGCGACCATAGCCTGCGTTTTGACTCTTTACTCGATGATGAGGTTGCGAGTTGTACTACCTTGCAACCTAAGTTTATTGAGCTGCTCAGCTATCTGGCTCACCGTTATCCAGAAGTGGTCTCCCGTGATGAGATAATTGAGCATATTTGGGATGGAAATACCTACGTAGGCAGTAAAGCGCTTACCAATGCGATCTGGCATCTTCGGCAGCAGCTTAAGCCTATTGCAACCGAGCCTATTATAGAAACTGTGCGTAAAAGCGGTTATCGCCTTCTGGTCGAGCCACAATATAATGCAGCTGACTTAGTCGATGACGTTGATGTATTGCAGCAACTACAAAGTCGCACAAAAAAACTAAACGTAGCGCTAAAAAACAGTTGGATAGCAATAGCCTGTGTCAGTGTAATAAGCCTAATCACTCTCGCTTACCACCTTTACCAAGATCAGATTAAAATGATGGAGCCACAGGTTTCACGATTATCATGGGGCGGAGAGGCTGAGCGCTTTCCGGCGGTATCACCAGATGGGCTTTGGTTGGTATATGGCAGTCGCAGTCACGGTCAAAGTTACAGCCTGTATTTAAAAGATTTAACTGATTTCGACAGCAGCCCCAAACGACTAACTTCTAATGCAAGTCGAGAAGCTCGCGCGGTTTGGAGTGCTGATGGCACCGGGCTTTATTTCCCAAGTACAGATAAGAAAACCGATGAATGCTTTATTAAACATTTTGCTATCGCAACGGCAGAAACGCTTAGCCTAACGCCTTGTAATAGCTATATGTCTGCAATTGATCTAGCGCCCGGTGATACTGAGCTGGCATATATAGGCTTTGATTTAGAGAGTGATGTTGGCGGTCTTTACACAGTTGATTTACAACAGCAACAAGTACTACCAACTCGGATCTCTTGTTTAGTTGATTGTAACTACAGGGACCGTGATTTAGCTTACAGCCACGACGGAAAATGGTTAGCAATAGCACGACGTTTTGGCAATATATCGGAAGATATTTTCATTTTAAATCGAGATTCGGGTGAGGAGCAGCGCTTAACTGAAGGGCTGGAAGATATCCGCGGAATAAGCTGGCATCAAGATAATCAACGTCTGGTCTTTAGCACTGAAACATCTGGGGTGCGTAATGGTTTTATTGTCGATATCAAGACCAAGCAAACTGAAGCCTTAAATATAAAGGGCTTTAGTTATCCTAAGTTTTTGATTGGAAGCGACGCTTTGGTGTTTGAACGGCATAAAAAAGAGTACCAAATTGTCTCCTTACCGACGAATGCCGCAGTCGCTACGGCTCCCTTTCCTATGTTGCAGTCGGGCTTTAGTTTTAGAAACCCGGACTATTCAGAGCAGACTCAGCGAATTGTATATGTATCCAACCTTACAGGGGCTAATGAACTTTGGACTGCCGATATTAATGGTGAGAATCGACGTCAGCTTACAACATTAAATCAACGAGTGGCCTACCCTAAATGGTCTCATGACGGTAAAAACATTGCTTTTCTTGCTCCCGACGCGAAGGGGGAGGGCAATGTCATTCATGTGCTAAATTTAGCGAGTCAAAGTTTGAGTATTCTGGCCTCGCCCTATATAGACCATGGTAGGCTCAACTGGAGCCGTGATGATAACGCTATCTTTACCTCTACTGCTGATGGGTTAACGCAGTTCTTTTTGACTGAACACCAAGTTAAAGTTATTGCTAAAGTGGCAATACGTTTAGCATACGCGACTGATGACAAGCGATTATTGTTTACTCGAGAGGATAAGAATGGCTTGTGGCAGTTGGCGCTAGATGCGCCAAATAAGTTAACCAAAGTTATTTCGCCGACAATTTTTAAAGAGAACCACAACTGGACAGTGGTTGATAATGGCATCTTTTTTAAGGCAAATGGTGTCGGTTTTCAGCAGATCAACTATTGGGATTTTACTAATAAAATGGTTAAGCCTATTATACGCCTGCCCTCATCGAGTTTAAGCTCTTTTGGATCAATAAGTTACAGTGAAGAGCAGCAACAGTTGCTAATGACACTCTCCAAATACTCTGAGCGTGACGTGATGATGCTCGAACATAAGCTTTTAAGGTAGCCGCATATTAAAAAGCGCTGAATTTGCCGCCTAGTATGGCTTCACGGCTGGCACCTGTTACTGCGGGTAAGTTACCGGGTAACCCTAAGTGGAAGCGCATCGCTAGCCAAGCAAAAGCAATGCCTTCAACCCATTGTGGATTAATGCCCAGCTCCGCTGTTGTTGTGATTTTATAATGAGGCAAGAGGCGGGTTAGGCGACTCATTAGTTCAGTGTTATATGCGCCGCCACCGCAGACATATACCTCTCCTTGTGTTGATAAGGCTAATATATCATTGGCAATACTGAAGCAGGTTAAATCGAGTAACGTTGATTGGATATCAGCGTCACTAAGGTGGTTAAACTCGGCGAGCTGCTGCTCTAACCATGCTTGATTAAACAACTCTCTTCCGGTGCTTTTAGGCGCTGCTAAGGCAAAGTAAGGGTGAGATAATAAGTGCTGTAACATCTTATCGTCGGTGCAGCCAGATTTGGCCCAAGCACCGTCTTTGTCATAAGGTAACTCTTGGTGATATTGGGTCCACGCATCCATTAAGGTATTGCCAGGTCCTGTATCAAAACCAGTAACCGCATCGGTGTTACCTGGTAAATAGGTAATGTTGGCAATACCACCAATGTTTAAAATGATACGTTTATGTTTAGGCGTGGCAAATACCTGCTGATGAAAGGCTGGAACCAGCGGCGCACCTTGGCCATCAAGGGCAATATCTTTACGTCTAAAATCTGCGATAACATCAATGCCAGTTTCAGCTGCAATAGTATTCGGGTCGCCTATTTGTAGGGTAAAGCCCATCTCAAGATTAGGCATATGGCGAACCGTTTGCCCATGGCTACCAATAGCAATAACGGCAAGTTTATCAACGCCAGCTTTATCAAGCAGAACGTTGACCGCTTTTGCAAACAGCTTGCCTACTGCACGGTCAAGATGACCTAAACGATTGATCTCGTCATTGCCCGGTAAGCAAAGCTTTTGTAAGTTAATTAGCAATGCAGAGGGGATCTCTTCTGAGTGATGCTCTATCAAAGATGGCGTATCACCACTGAATTTAACCAGTACCGCGTCAACACCGTCCATACTGGTGCCTGACATTAGACCAATATAATAGCTTTTATTCATAGTATTGATCTCTTCTGTTAGCCTTGATTGAGCAAACACTAATGTGATGCTAGCTGTACTTGTTTATTGTGTTCAAGCTCACCCATTAGCTTTTTACTGACAATCGCAAATTGGGCTTGCTCTTTTTTCGCTATTGCTTGTGACTTTGGCAGCTTAACGGTGCGCGGGTTACGGTGAACCCCGTTTACAATAAATTCATAATGCAGATGAGCACCAGTGACTCGGCCAGTAGAGCCTAAAGTACCAATAATTTGTCCCTGCTTAACAGAGGCGCCAGTTTTCACTTTACGCTTTTTAAGGTGCAGGTACTTGGTGGTGTAGGTGTCATTGTGCTTGATAAAAACGTAATTGCCGTTGTATTGATTATAGGCTGATTTTATTACGCGGCCTTTACCCGCGGCTTTAATAGGAGTGCCAACGGCCGCAACGTAATCAACGCCTCTATGGGCTCGTACTTGGCCTGTGACCGGATGTAAGCGGCGAGGGTTAAAGCTTGAGCTTACATACTTAAAGTCGACTGGTGAACGTAAGAACGCCTTACGCATACTGCGGCCTTCAGCAGAGTAATAGTTACCGTCTTTATACCGCACCGCAGTGTAGAGGTCGCCTTGGTTAGTAAACTCAGCGGCTAGAATATTGCCGTTACGCAAAAACTCACCGTCGGCGTATTCCTCTTCAAACAGAATGGCAAAACTGTCACCTTTCCTAAGGTCCAAGGCGAAATCAATATCCCAGCCATAGATCGTGGCCAGCTGCATGATCTGATTTGGGGTTAGTCCAGCGGCAACGCCTGCATTCCAAAAGTTATTTTCAATGGTGGCATTGGCAAACTTGCTGCGAGTTTCAACCTGTTTAGTGCTGATGCTCTCTTGATATTTATCATCAACTCGGTTTACCACCAAGGTGGAAATTTTATCCAAGTGGTAGCGTAGTTGCACCAGTTGACCATCATCGTTTTTAGCAATCACTAACTCATCGCCAGGCATGATTTTAAGTAAGTTCTTTTTGGACTTAGGCAATTGAGTGACGTCGTAGACATCTTTCGCGGTTAAACCAGCACGGCTAAAGAGTGCCGCAAGCGTGTCACCACTTTTAACCTGAAAATGTTTTTCGTTTAATACTGGTTCAATATCTACTGCTGTTGTTTGTTCTGTTTTTATTTGATTGCGCGAAGAAGTTTGCGCTAAAGGCTGTTTTCGAGTCTCAGCATTTTTTTGATTGATTGAATCTGAACCCGTAGGAGGAGTCGGTGTGCGAAATGCTAAAGGTACGTCATAACGCGTATTTAAGCCGTACTCACCGCTTGATGACACCGTTTGTTTCGATGCTTGAACATCATCTGACGGTATTAACACTATAATTAGGGTGACAAAAACTAAGATACAAAGGAGTATTTGATGTAATTTTGGCAGTAATTTAAATAAAGTTATAACCTTTCCCATTGACCTTGGTACCAAATTCGCTCTTTCTTAGTGATCCCCTTAGTGTACACACTTTCATTTGTGCTGGCTAACAAGTAACATTAGTCCCCAGATTTTATGATTAGGCTCCCAGGAGTAACCGCCGACATGGCTGATTTAGAGCAAGCATTAGCAGAAATTAAACGTGGTACTGACGAAATTTTACTTGAAGCGGATCTGCTGGAGAAGCTAAAAGAGGGTCGTCCACTAAAGATCAAACTTGGCGCCGATCCAACCGCGCCAGATATTCATTTGGGCCACACCGTTATTTTGAACAAAATGCGTACCTTTCAAGAGCTAGGTCATGAAGTGATCTTCTTGATTGGTGACTTCACTGGTATGGTCGGCGATCCAAGTGGCAAAAACAGTACTCGTCCGCCGCTGACACGTGAGCAAGTACTTGCTAATGCCGAGACGTATAAAGAGCAAGTGTTTAAGATTTTAGACCCTGCTAAAACTCGTATTGAATTTAACTCTAGCTGGTTAGAGCCACTTGGCGCTGCAGGTATGATCCGTCTAGCATCGCAACAGACTGTTGCGCGTATGATGGAACGTGATGACTTTAAGAAGCGTTATGGTTCAGGTCAAGCTATCGCGATTCATGAGTTTATGTACCCGTTACTGCAAGGTTACGATTCAGTCGCACTTGAGTCAGATGTAGAGTTGGGTGGTACCGATCAGAAGTTTAACTTGCTGATGGGACGTGAGCTACAAAAGTCATCGGGTCAAAAACCACAGACAGTGATCATGATGCCGCTGCTAGAAGGTCTTGATGGCGTTAAGAAGATGTCTAAGTCTGCCCACAACTACATTGGTGTGAGTGAGCCTGCCGGAGAGATGTTCGGTAAGATCATGTCGATCTCTGATGAGCTGATGTGGCGCTACTTTGAATTGCTATCATTCCGTCCGTTAGCTGAGATTGAGCAGTTTAAAGCGGATATCGAAGCCGGTGCTAATCCGCGCGATGTCAAGATTGCATTAGCCAAAGAGATCATTGCTCGTTTCCATGATGAAGCTGCAGCAGACGCTGCCCATCAAGAGTTTATCAACCGTTTCCAGAAAGGTGCACTTCCTAGCGATATTCAAGAGTTAGAAATTGCAGCGGGTGAAGGGATAGCGATTGCTAACTTACTAAAAGAAGCGGGTCTGGTTAGCTCTACATCTGATGCAATGCGCATGATCAAGCAAGGCGCAGCGAAGATAGACGGTGACAAGATTGAAGATACACGTATGCAGCTAACGGCTGGCACAACGGGTGTTTTCCAAGTGGGTAAGCGCAAGTTCGCTAAAATCACTTTGGTATAAGGCTTTATTTCAATATAAAGACTTATACTGCCACAGTGCTCATAAAGTGCTGATTATTGACAACGGTCTGTACCAAAGTGCAGGCCGTTTTTACATTGCCAAGTAAGCTTTGCGGCATCTACGCTCCACAAGCCTTTCTGTTTCTCCATCGACAATATCAATAACATTTTTGGATGCTTACTATTCTGTTGGCTAACACTGTAAGTGACCACTTTGCCATTGAAATTTTTAATTCTCGCTAAAGTAAAGTTATCACCTGAATAGTGTTCAGAGATAGATTCCGGCGCCTGCGTCCACTTTAAAGACTGCTGTTGAGCTTGATCAAGTTGCCGATTAAACTTGTTTATTGGCTGCACAGCATAAGACACCACTATGGGATTGTCATAGGCCAATGCAGCGCCGCACAGCAGAGCTGAAAAAGCAAAAAAGGTACGAATAATATTGATAAAACTCATAACAACCTACAGCAAAAAAATGTGTCTCTATTGCTTTGACAGGTCAGATTGAAAAAGTTTCCTACAGCAGTTTTAAAATGCGATCCAGCGCCCACGGAATATATCCAGTTTGCAGTTTACTCGCAGGTTTTAGTGGTTATTGAGTCGAGAGCTGATCTGACATGGTTTGGTAGTCCATCAAATCTTGGTGCTCTTTTACACGATTATTAGTCATATCCAGACTTAGCGTGGTCACCCCTGGGATAGCGAGATCAATAATTCTACCGGGCTTACCAAACTGCTCTCCAGGGCCTTTGTAATGGTAGTTACCAATCAGAACAACTAAAGAGCCTGAATTATACATATGTTCGATATTAAAGTTGTACTCCAGCACGCCGCGATGGGCGCGTTTTAAAAAATTTAATATGTGGCGTTTCCCGGTGTATTTACGCTTGGCCGTTCTATCATTAAACACGCTGTCACGATTATAAAATGAGGTTAGCTTTGCGTAATCTTGGCTAGTGAGAGCCTTAATATACTTAACTGCTAGTTGCTGCTCTTTAGGCATGTCACCGATGTTGGCGAAGCTTGGCAAGCTGAAAAAAACCAGGAGTAAACTAAATAATTGTAATCTCATTTTTGTTGGGTCTTTAAGTCAAATGCAGGTAAAGATAGATGCCAGCGTATTGCAGCTAATCTTATTATTAATGCGGTCGCCATAGCAAACAGCAGCGCAAACATATCTGGCGCTCCCCAATATAAGCTAATGGTGTAGCAGATCCCACCCATAATTGATGCTGTCGCATAAATTTCTGTGCGCAGTACCATCGGCACTTGTTGACAAAGCAGATCGCGAATAATGCCGCCACCGACTCCGGTAATCAGTCCCATCACTACCGCTATCATACCGCCTAGCTCTAGGTTCAGAGCCTTTTCAGCGCCAATAATGGTAAACAGTGCTAAACCTAGGGCATCAGCCACAGGAAAGATATATCTAGGTACACGCTTTGGTTTGCGCACAAATATCAGTGTTAGCAGCACGGTCGCTAAAATTACAATAATGTAGTTAGGGTCTTGGATCCAAAACACAGGCGTAGCGCCTAATATCGCATCACGAATACTGCCGCCGCCGACGGCAGTAACAGAGGCCAAAACAATCACCCCAAATGGATCCATTTTATGCCGACCAGCTGCCAGTGCACCTGATAGGGCAAATACTGAGGTACCGCACAGGTCGAAAAAATAGATCCAATCTATCATTTGTCCATCTCTTTCAGGTGGATGTTTAATGCATCGACAGAGATGCGGATTTCAATGACAGATAACAGCAGTGAATAAAGCAATAACAATAAGCTGCAACCAAAGATCAACGAACCAATTTTGTTAAAGCCAATATAGATAAAAATCATGCATAAAACGCACAGTGCAAAACTGAGCACACCGGACTCTTGCATTCTTTTGATAATACTAATTCGTTGACGTAAGTTTTTAAGCTGGCTGTCGTGGATGGGTTGGCCGTCGGCGCTCAAATTTCGAATAAGTGCGGCTAACGCAAAAAAGCGATTGGTATAGGCGAGCAAAAGCAAAGAAATTGCCGGAAATAGCAATGCTGGTGTAGTAAGCGATACATGTATGTTATCTAGCAAATCGAAAGCCCGTAACGGAGATAATAACCAAATTAAGAATAATACCTATGACAACAATATATACAAGATGATGACATTTTTCTGATGCATTTTATTGCTGATTGGTTATTTATGACGCACTAATGTTATCAGATAAATCGGTGCGCCATTGATTAGCTATTGAGTACTCTTAGTGTTCCCCAAATCATTGGCAACAAAACAATCGTCAAGGTCCACAAGGAAAATGCAATCGAGTTAAGCTTTAATGCGCGTTGAATATCGTTAGCTTCGGGCAAGCGGCCATATTTTAATTTGGGTAAAATGACCTTTTCATCGGCATTTTTACCACGTTGAAATTTAGCGGGGCCACCTAGCTCAACGTTAAGCGCACTGGCGATAACGGCACAGGTTTGATAATCAACAATCGGCGCCGCATTGACTTTAGGGCTCAGTAGTACGGCTAAACTTCTTGGACCGCCCTGAATCGCAAGCGTAAAACTCCAAAGTTTAGCGGGAATGAAATGAACAATGCTACTCAGTGCATACACTGCAATGCCGAAGAAACGATACTGCGGATTATAAACCGGCCAAGCATTATCTAGCTGTTTAAGCATTCTCGCCGCTAGCAGCAATGGTACTCCCCCAATGCAATAAAACAGCACGGTAGAGGCAATGCCATAGGTTGGGGTTGTAGCTAAACGTTCAATGGTGACTTTACTCAAACCGACACTAGACAAAGACTGAGTGCTGCGATTGAGCCAAGGCTGCAATAGTGCCCGGGCACGGCCTTTATTATCCCGTTGAATTGCGATAGAAACTTCGCGGGCTATATATCTGAAGTGATCGTCTTGCAGGCAAATATAGATAACTAATGCTTCAAAAAACCACGGAAACTCAGCAAGCTCGATAAAAAAGCTGATAATGAGCCAGAAGGGGATGACTAAAAGCAGTGTTGATAGCGCGCCAGCAAGGATCTGCTGCGAAACTGCACGGTGAGTATGGTTCACTTTTACGCTTAAACTTAACGCTAAATTGCTGAGCCATACCAATGGTTGCAGTTGGCGCGGTAATGGCGCCATACGTGCGAGCAGGATCGACATAAACAGCACTATAGCCCCAATATAGAGTTGGCTATCTTGCGAGAAGAGCTTTGTAAACTCTGGAACCATAGTGGCTGTTATATCCTTGTCTGATTCAGCTTAATTATCTAATTGCCCTATTAAGGCGATAACCATCAATGCTGAGTGGTGACCTGCTTTGATTAAGTACTCGTCAAAATCGACCGCCGAATCGTCATTTGCATTGTCTGACAATGAGCGAATAACCACAAAAGGCATAGTAAACTGATGGCAAACTTGGGCAATTGCCGCCGCTTCCATTTCACACGCTGCCATTGTTGGGAAGTTCTCTAACATAGTCTTAGTTCGTACAGGGTCGCAAATAAAGCTATCACCAGTACAAATTAGCCCCTCAATCGCTTTAACTTCGCCTAGGCTCGCTACTGCTTTTTGCGCTGCAGCGACAAGTTTTGCATCTGGAATAAATGCTGCTGGTTGCTGAGCCATCTGGCCTATTTCATAGCCAAAAGCGGTCACATCGACATCGTGATGACGCACTTCTGATGAGATAACGATATCACCAATAGCCAGATCTTTAGCAAAACCACCTGCTGAACCAGTATTAATAATGGCATCGGGGGCATATTTTTCAATAAGCAGTGTCGTTGCGATACTCGCGGTCACTTTACCAATACCAGAGCGAGTGACAATGACCTCTTTGCCGGCTAATTGGCCAGCGACAAACTCGATACCCGCAATAGTGGTAGAAGTCGAGTTTTCCATCGATTCAACTAAATGCGCAACTTCTGGCTCCATAGCGCCAATAATACCGATTTTCATGAAATGACCTTTTTTAACTGCTTGAGTGATTATGGGCGCTAATATACCACGGCCTATGGTGATAGGGAAAAAGCCAGTGTGGTAAGTTGAGATATGGTGCAAGGGCGGCTAGTTGCAGCTTGCTGACGGCAAGCCATTGTCTTTGTAAGTTGTTAGCTGGGAAGTGTCCCAAAGTTAGTTTACCTTCGAATGAAGACTGATTACATTTTTGGTTGGTGTTGCCATGCAACCTGTTTGAACTTGAGTTCTCATGGCTATTAATTGCCTCCAGCGGGTGCTGGACAGGATGTACGAATGTCGTGAACACATGGTCGATGATGTTCCCGACATCATTATGACATTTCTCATATCTCTATGGGTCAAATGTGAATGAACGACCGCATGTGCAGACACTGCCGTACCTACACTTGCTAATTTAGCGATTTTAACTTAATGAGTGATTTTTAGCCCATTCGGGTAATAAAGGTTTGCTCGTCATCCACAAAAGCCACAAAGCCGCCGTGATAGATAAACACCCGACCACGCCCCTCAACTAGGCAGGCAAGCTGTGGGTTCAAATCTTCTTCGTTATCCTGACTTTGAAATGAGCCGGTATCGGTGATTACGCCGCTGAATGTAGGCAAATATCCATAAGTGCGCTTGGCTTGAGCAATCAAGCTCAATTCGCTGGCGCTTGAGAAGCAAGATGGGATAGCACCGGCTTCTTCAATAAATATCGTTTTCAGTTCTTCAAAAGCTGTAATCACCAGCCAGTCGATGTCGTTAACATGATGGATAAACATAGAGTTTCTCGGTATTTCTGATGCGGAGATTCTATCACTATCAGGGGCAGAACGTAGTAGAGATTTAGTTGCTATGCAGTGCCATTTCCCGACATTCACTAGGCCAACTTGAAACACGTTTCTGCCCCAATCCAAGTTACGTTCATGAAGCTTTGCTTCCATTTTAAGTAAAAGAAAAGTCGTGGCGCTTCGCCCACACCCGAGCCAAGGGGCAAAGCGCTTGCGCCCCTTGGCAATCCCTCAGCGCCCCGGCGAAATTTAAAAAGCGAAATTTCCAACGGGGGGATCTGATTCTGTGAGTTCATGGTAATATTTTTAAGCTCAGATGTTTACGGGAAAATAGCTAAAGCTAAAACCCAAATGCTAAGTATTTACGCTTTTATTCTCTAATGAAGATGTTGTTGAGGCTTTTGTTTCATGGCGAATCCTGTTGCATACAGAGTTTGGTGTTCCCTCCATATATGGAGCTTAGTTGAAACCGCAGAGCAACCAAGTGTAGCTTGAATAAAGATGCCAAAAACGGTGCTGCTAGGCATCGATAATTTTTTAACATTTCACAAAAACTATAAAAATCAGCCTTATGAAAAATGTAAAAAAGTGATACACGGACCCATTGAACAACTTAGGCTCTCTTTCTCCGTACTCAATAAGGCCGTTTATGTCGCCTTAACTTAGAAATTATCTATTTACAGCAATGCCTTAGCAGTGATAGTTTGTTAAAAAGTTAACGAGTTGCTAAGAACGTTATCGAGCGACTAATGAATAAGCTGTTATATGCAAAAGTCTCACATTTGAGCAGGAGTAAACTATGTCAGAAGAAGATGATTGGGAATTAATAATGTCCCCTTTATGTCAATCATTTGAATTAGACGGAAAGTCAGTGCAAATTGATATTTATAATGGTGACAATGGAGGCTGGCTCATTGAGGTTGTTGATGAATTTAATAACTCCACAGTATGGAATGATGAATTCCCAACCGAGCAAGAAGCGCTGGATGAAGCAATTAGCACAATCAAAGCTGATGGTATTTTGGCTTTCATCGGGGATAAGTCGGAAAAACTACATTAGCAATTAGCATATAACAAGCGCATTAAGACGGGACTGCTAACAGTTTGCTCGGTTCCGCTTCGCTTCACATTTTAGCAAACTATTATCAGCCCCTTATGCGGGCGTTAGCTGCCAAAAGGAATTGAGTATATGGAAATATTTCACGCCACAATAGAAGATGCAGAATGTTTGCTAGAACTTCAGCGCGTTGCTTATCAATCAGAAGCTGAACTGCATAATGACTTTAATATCCCTCCTTTAACTCAAACGCTTGATGAACTGAAAGCAGACTTTGAGAGTAAAACCATTTTGAAAGTTGTTGATAACGGTAAGTTATTGGCAAGTGGCCAAGCTTGCTTAGAAGCTGGTAGTTGTCATATTGGACGCATGGCGGTATGGCCTGAACTGCATGGTCAGGGTGTTGGCTCTAAGTTACTTTCTTCACTTGAAACTGTATTTCCAGAAGCTAATCGTGTCGAGCTTTTTACAGGGGAGTTTAGTGCTTTTAATTTAGCGATGTATAAACGTCGCGGTTATTCTGAGTTTAAAACGGCAAAGTTGGGTAAAACGAGAGTTGTATTCTTAGAGCGCAATCTAAAAAGCAGCTAACAAGGTTTTAAAGTCGGACTCATTACAGCTTGCTCGGTTCCACTTCGTTTCACATTTTAGCAAGCTATTACTCGCCGCTTAAAACGGCGTTATGTGTATGAATAAGTCTGAAGCATTATTGAAAATTAGAGCCTCACTAACAGACTAGAAACCTTTCAAGGCGTAGTTTCTTATGCCGATATAGAGTGTAGTTTTTGGGTGAGTACCCTAGCGTTAGTTTTGAAATCACAGGGAGTGTGAAAGTGAATGTGACCAATAATATCAATCAGCTTTATCACCACAGCAGTCAAGTAGAGGCAAGCTCATTAGCAAAAAATAGCCAGCAACAGCCTGTGGTTGATAATGGCCAGCAGGCGTTAACTAGTGCCTTGGAAGTTGTTCAGTCTGCTATCTATCACAAGACCTTGAAAGAAGAGCCGTCAACATATCACCCTAATAAAAATATGGAGGTGTGGGCTGTGCCAAAAGAGACAAAGGGGGAGAGGGGGGCTCGAGAACATGAAACAGGCATGTTGTTCAAGCGCGGCATTAGAGCCGTTAACAATATGAGAGCCTCTTTTAGTGAACTACTGAATGAAGTTCAGAATTTAAGTCCAGCGCTTGCTAAAAAAGATTGGGGCTTTACCGTCGCTGAAGACGGTGGCTTACTCGTATTTGATCCTGGTGAGGCACTAACCGAGGATGAAACGGCATACTTGACCAACTTACTTAACAGTAATGATCAACTAGTGCAGCTATCAAATAAATTATCTGAATCTCTAATTGATGGCATAGCCCTTGAAAGAGGGCCAAGCGGAAGTAGCCGTTACCTAGGGCAATACCATGTAGATAAGAGCAATTTAAAAGACATCATCGATGTACGTGGCATTATTGATGCCCCTCAAATTCACCAACGAGTAAATAGGGCCAGTACAACAGCAGATCCATTTTCAATTTTCACTGAGATGACAAAACAACTTTCTAGCCGCGCCGAAGCGCGTTATGCCCCTTTAGACTGGCAGCCTAATATGACGACGGAGCAAAACAATAAATACATGCTGTCTTTAGGGTATGAGCGTGTAGACACACTTTGGGGACAGAACAAATAACGTATAAGGATAGGCCGCGCGCAGCCGCGTCCTTATCCCAAGTGTTGAACAAGCCCGAGTAATACCTTTATAGTGTAAATATCGGCGTAAGATCTTACGCTTTTTCGATGTGTGCTGAGCAGTAACATTTTTTACTAGCCGCATCTATCCCTTAGCATCGCCAGCTAATTTCGTTACCTCAACATATCAATGCCTTAGCACCTCCTTTTTCTTATTTTTATCTGTATGTTAAATCTAGATTTTGTCGTCCTGTCCGAATTCAATATCAGCAAACTCCCCCATTTTTTCGAACTGTTTGATTATTCTTTGTTGAAAATAACGCCATGACACCTTCGGTACGCGGTAATCGTTGATATCGGTTTTTAAACTGGGTATGTTATTGATTAATAATGGCTGGCTTTGTTTTTTTTGGTCATTCTTTGTTGAAAATAATTCAATTGCGCCTTCGGTACGCGGCTATCGTTGATATCGGTTTTTAAACTGGGTATGTTATTGATTAATAATGACTGGCTATGAGTTTTCTCTTTTCTGGGAGGGAAGATTCAAGTCTCAGGCACTGCTGGATGAAGCGGCAGTCCTTGCCTGTATGGCTTACGTTGAGCTCAACCCTATACGCGCCCAAATGGCTAACACTCCAGAGCAATCGGATTTCACAAGTTTAAAATTAAGAGTCAGTGCAGCCGTAAAAGGCGAGCAACCTAAGAGGTTATTACCCTTTATTGGTAATGAACGGGCACATCAACCAAAAGGCATTACCTTCTCACTGAAAGATTATCTGCAATTGGTTGATGAAACAGGCAGAGTTATTCGTGATGACAAGCGAGGGGCTATTTCAGCGACTGAAAATAATAT
>NZ_JBFRIY010000020.1:0-1749 GCF_041468565.1 Shewanella sp. 10N.286.54.B9 | reverse complement strand
CGATGATTTCTTAAGCAGAAGTCACTACCCGAAGCCCTTAAAGCGTTTGTCACCTGAGGTTAATTTCCGAAGAAGTTAACCTCTCTAACACCGCTGCAAGTCCCGTACTACCTAAGTAGTTGGCCTGCTGTGCCGTGTCAGTGGATGCGCATTATAGGGAAATCCTGACAGAGCGCAAGCGCTTTTATCAATTAAAACAACCTTTTTTAAAAGCCACAGATAAGACACATCATACACACTACTTACCCCCAACTTTATCCACAATACAGCGCAATGTTTAAACCTGGAACTTCAAAGCGGGATAATGAGTCTAGTACAGTATTAAGAACTTGCACTACATTTACTGCAAATACTCTTAACTTAATTTAGTCTTCTAAAACTCTGGATAGCTGCGTCAGTCATGGCTACTTATATAAAATGACTGACAATGGATTAGTTAAACCGAATTAGCAGCTTAGATTTATAGATATCAGCTTTTCGAGCCCTAGAGATTAAAGCAATAAAAGCACCTCAGGCAATAATTGATTTATCTCTTAAATGCCGAATAGCTTCTAAAAAATGGCAATACACCACCTAATAACTAAACTCTATTTCATCTGCCTTCTCGCAATTTCCATAAATATCGCTCGCCGAGAGAAGCAATATGTCCAGAGCGTTAGATTCTTTCTTTCATAGATTAGTAGCGCTATATCCCCAGATTAAAAAATTGTACTTATCGCTCACCAACGAATCATGCACAAAAATCGTCACTAACTAGATACGTTCACACTCTAATCTCGGATATTTCGATCTATTGATTAGCAATTCGATAAATGTCGACTTTCATAGCGCCATGTGGATAGTAGATCCCCCCTTAACTATAGTGCTAACGTTCACCCATCACTATTAAGCCTGAACCTAAACGCTATACTCACATAATACTCGGTATACCTTAGTCATCGATAATCGACACTGAAACTCAATCTTCAATCTGCTCTAGCCGTCGAGCTTACGAGACATATAAGCACTTTACATTAGCGAAGAGCTTTATCGCATTTCTTTCGAAATTAGAGTAATAAACTATTGGTCGTTAGAAATAACTCATTCATACATGTACACATAAATCTCACTACCATCAATACAGCCCTACGCAATAGCTAAGCCACCATCGTAGCAACTAAAACTTCAAATAATAGAGATAAGAAAACCCACTATCTAATGGCAGACTGAGTTCCTAAATAAACTTTTACCAATGGCCTACTAAGTATTGTCTCGAAAGAACACATGGGTATCTATGCCAAAGCACTGCATGCACAGAAACCAACAAGGATTTGGGGGTTCTAGTAAACGGACGAGCAATTTACAGCTTACACTTTTGCTATCGCGATACTAGATCTACGCCTCACATCGGTGTGAGGAGTGCCGATTATGTACTTCTGTATGATCTATTGTGTTTCATAGAAGTAAGACATCCACACCTTGGCGGTCAAATACAGGGAATAGAGTAACCCAAGATCAATTCCCAAGGATGCAATAATCAAGATAGTACAAGCTCGGGATAGCTCATTAGTGTAACAACTAGATAAGTCAAATTGCAGACGTGAAAAAGCCCGTTGCATTAGCAACGGGCTTTCTCGTATTAGGCGCCTGGAAATGACCTACTCTCACATGGGGAAACCCCACACTACCATCGGCGATACTGTGTTTCACTTCTGAGTTCGGAATGGGATCAGGTGGGACCACAGCTCTATGGTTTCCAGACAAATTTGG